>NZ_JBOBFT010000007.1:0-266959 GCF_050587525.1 Plantibacter lichenum
ACCGCCCCGAAAGGCGATCTGCCGATGGTGAACGACGCCCCCTCCTGTCTCGTTCAGCGATGGGGACCTCTCCCACTGACACGCTCCCTCCAAGACAGGAAGGGGTACTGCGCCGGCCCACGAGTTTGCTAGTCGCGTGTCCGGCAGAATCCCCTTCCCAGCAGCCATGTGGAGCCGCTTCTACTGCCGAGGCAGGGACCGCTGTGGAGTTGTCAAAGAACATCCGGGCGCGCCGGATAGCGGTGGGGTGGCCGGACTGTGAGGGCCACCCCACCCGAGAGGGGAGGGGTTAGGAGATGCTTCGCCGTCGATACGGTTCAAGCAGGAGAGTGGCGACGAACGCGTTCACGAAGATCGTCACGAGAGTCATCCAGAGAGACCCCTGGAACAACGGAGTTACCCCGACGCTCACAGTGGTCAGCCAGGTGATGAGCCGCACCCGCCACTCGGGGATGACGCGTCCGGTAGCCCGGTCCTCAGCATCGATGAGACGCTTCGCCGCTTCGCTCATGACGTCACCCCGTCTTCGGCGCGTTCGGTGATGACGCGCTTGCCCTGATCGACGACGCGGCTAACTGCGGGAGATGAGTGACGAGCGAACCAGTCAGCGATTTCGTCTTCGGATAGTTCCGACTGCGCATCCATGTGACCATTGGCGTACCCGTACTTGAATGCGTACTCGAACACCTCCCGCAGAGCCGGGTACGTGAGGCGCTGCCACAACGTGCGCGGCCTCTGAAATCCAGTCTCATCGAGCGCAGTTTCCAGCTTCTGGTTGCCGCTCATCCCGTCACCTTCTGTCGGGCTTTGTGGGTACGACCAAGGAAGTAACCCGCGACGGCAGCGAACAAGGCTGCGAGGAGGATGGTCATGAGGTCACCACCTCCGGGACGAGACGCGTCAGAGGGCCGACCTGGCGCACCATGGCAGGCACGGTCAGCTTCGTTCCGAACTGCCACCGCCCGTCAGCCAGCGTGAACACCTGACCATCCGGCGAGACGTAGAACCCTTCACGGGTCGGCAGTTCACGTGGCGCCCACTCGACGACCGACAACGACCAACCCCGGTCAGTGCGAGAAGTGATGGTGAAACGCGTCCCAATGTCAGAACCGACCCAAACCTCGTCGTACACACGACCAACGATCGTCGTCTCCGCATCGGGGCTTTCGAGACGGATGATGTCACCATTCGAGAACGGCGGGACTGGGGGGTTGGCTGGAAAGAGCGAATCCGAGTCAGCGAAGAATGACTGACCCTCGTCGTCGCGCAGATGCCAGTCGTAGGCTTCGCCTTCGCTGAAAACAACACCCTCACGATCAGCTTCTAAGCTACGGACCCGTCGGTACCGTTCACCGATCTTGATGGCGGTCATGCGGACACCGCCCCTGAGTTGACGACGTCGACGATCTGGCCATAGAGCGCCATGCTCTTGTCCATGTCATCCGGATGCGCAGAGATGACCGCTGCTGCGCGAGCCGAACCGTAGTCGCTCACCAGCTTGAGGAAAGCCTCCGGGTTCATGCTGTGGCCCTCGAGTCCTGCTGGGCCGCCGGCGGGAAACCGCCAGCCTCATACGCGGCACCGAACGTGCCGTGCTCGAGCACCATCTCGCGGATGCGAACGAACGCCGAGTTGAACTGGTCGTACGCCTCCTCCGCCTGGCGGAAGTTCCGGTACCGGATCGTGTTCATCGCCGTCAGGTCAGCGACCGACACGTCAGCCCACTGCTTCCGCAGACCGGCGCCCAGCGTCACCACCACATCGAGGTCAGCGACGTCCAGCGGCGTATCGCCGAACGCGGCCCGGCGGATGATCGTGTCAGCCGACCGGCCGTCACGCTCATCAGCCTCAACCAGACGGCGGCGGAAGTACCGTTCGATGTCGACCTCGAGCCGACCCGCCTTCCACTCGACCATCAGCGTGGCAACGCCAGACTCGACAGCCTCCATCCGGTTGACACCCTCAGTGCCGTACAAGCCCACCGTTTCCCGGTAGACACGTGTAATCTGATCCTTAGACATCGAGATTCTCCATTTCGGTTGCAAGAAGAACCAGGGACTCAGCTATTTGCCGTAGCTGCCCTGGGTTGAACAGACCTCGACTGGCTGGTGGGACCGCAGCTTTCCCAAGCGGCCACCAGTCGGTCAGGATCCGGGTCCTGTGGGCCACGTGACCAAACCGCCACATGACATCGATCGCGTCAGCGATCTCCTTCGCCGCCGTCTCAGCGTTCTGACGGCTCGCAGCATCACCAACCACGACAGGCTTCGGCTCACGCGGCTTCTGCGCGTACTCCTTGCCATCGAGACCAGTCACGACCTTCACCGTGTGCGTCTCCGTGACGACAGCCGGTTCTTCGATGACCTCACCCGTGAACGGGTTGGCGGGCGGGAGCGGCTCGAGGTCTGGCTCAGGTGTCCCAATTGGGACAGGTGCGTCTTGGATATCGCGAGCTACCTGCGACTTCGCAGCACCAACGATTGGTGCGATAGCTCGGACACTGAGACCTTCGCCGGCGAGGTAGCCGACGAGTTCCTGTCGCTCCTCGCGACCGAGACGCATCGGCTCATCGCCGAGCGTGTCCGCGAGGTAGGCCGTCCATGACTGGAACCCGAGAACCTGCCAGGCGTTCGAGTTCTTCGCCTCGTCGACGAGGTTGCGGAGCTTGAACAGGTTGTCGCGGACCACCGACGCGGTGAGCTTGATCCGCTGAGTGAGGCGCTGGGCGTCGCCAGCGGAGAGGAGGGAAACGACAGCAGTCATAATTGAACCTGCTCGGCGCTTGTACTCTGCCTCTCGGTAGCCTCGATCCATGCGGTGATATCGCTTTCGCGGTACAGAACGGTTCGAGGTGTGGGCTTGAGGAACACTGGGCCTCTCCCTTCGTAGCGAAGCGTTGCGAGATTGGCCTTTGTCACCCCCGGGAGTCGTTCACATACCTGCTCCGGAGAGAGGTAGACCGGGAAGCTCATGCCGGCACCTTCTCGAGCAGAAGGTCGAGGGAGCACCCGCTGGTGTCCTGCAGTTTCTCTAGGAGCACCAGTCCTGTCGACCCGTTGTCGTAGGCTCGCGTTACCGTAGATTTCGCCACTCCGAGTTCGCCTGCCATCTTTGATGCGTTGACAGTTCCAGAGAGTCGACCTCGGGTGTGTAGCCAGCCATTTTCGCGGGCAATCTCCGTGAGCACGGAGGGGTTGATTCGCAACATCGCGTTCCTTTGTCTGGTGGTCGATACAAGGTGTTGCGAACACCATACGACTTAAGTCTGTCGCGCGCAACACGACGTTCCTTGCGTTTTGGTTGCGTATGCGCAACACTTAGGTCGTGAACGATGACATGCATGTGACTGCTCAGGGTCGCTGGACCGAATGGCTGATCGCCGAGCTCGACAAGCGCGGTTGGAAGCAGGCTGACCTCGTGAAGGCATCCGGAGGAGCGATTAAGCGCGACCGAGTCAGCAAGTGGGTCAACGGCAAGGAGCGCCCAACGCACAGGAACGCGATCGTTATCGCGAACGTTCTAGGGGCAGATGCGGCGCAAGCGCTAGCTGCGGCTTCGTTCGATTCCTCGACGACACTCGTTACGCCAGTGCCACTCCCAGTTGATCTGGCACGGTTCACAGATGAGCAGCTTGTCTCGGAACTTGCGCGTCGCATGAAAGAACGCTCCGAGGATGTCAGTGGCGACCTCCACGATGAGGACTTCGACGTCAACCACGAGGACATGAGAAAGAAAGACGTCGCGCTAGTCGCCAAACGCGGAAAGCGGAAGATCGATCAGGACTACGCCGAGTAAGGGGAGACATGCGCCGAGTAGTGCAACGGGTGGCCGACCTGGGCCTCAAGCTGCGAGGCGACTACCTGCCCGATGACGACCTCGGCTACTACTCCCCCAGCGAAGGACTGATCTACTTCGACCTGAGGCTCACGCCCGACGAACGCCGCTGTGTTATCGCCCACGAGTGCGGCCACGCATACTACGGCCATGGCTGCGACAGCGATCGACACGAGCGCCAGGCGAACACCTACGCCGCCCAGCTTTTGATCGACCCCGTCGAGTACGCGCGGCTAGAACGACTGGGCAGCGACTCTCACCACATCGCAGACGAGATCGGCGTCACCGTCGAACTGCTTGAGCACTACCAACAGTTCTGCTTGCAACGTCTCGGGCACCGCACTTACTCGACAGGGCACAACAGCCCGTTCACAAGCAAGCTCGCTCGAGCACTCACTCCATAGGAGACCCATGGGTACCGCACACGCCTACCAGACCGCGGCCGGCACGAGATACAGGGCTCGTTACAGGAAGCCGGACAACACCGCAGGCGAGAAGCGCGGCTTCAAAACGAAGAAGGAAGCGAACCTCTACATCGCCAATGTCGAGGTGTCGAAGGCGACCGGGACGTACATCGACCCGAAAGAGGCGCTGGTCACCGTCGGCGAGTTGGCTCCGGCATGGCTCGCACGCAAGAAGCAGGCATTGAAGCCATCGGCCTATGCGCCACTAGAGACAGCATGGCGCGTGCACGTCGAGCCGCGCTGGGCCCGTACGCAGATCGGTAAGATTCGACCATCAGCCGTCGAAGACTGGATCGCCGAGCTCGGCACAGGGTCTGCAGTGAGCACACGAAAGCGCACCGATCTCTCGGGGAAACCGAAGTCAGCAAGCGTTGTCATCCGCGCTGTGGGCATCCTCTCTGGGATCCTCGACGGCGCACTTCGAGACGGGAGGCTGCCGAGCAATCCCGCCGCGAAGGCAACCAACCTCCCGCGGAAGATGTCAAAGAAGCCTCGGCGGTACCTCAATCACGCCGAGGTGTTCCGGTTCGCGAGCTTCGCCCCGGACTACACGCGCGAAGTCCAGATCGTCACGCTCTCCTACACCGGCATTCGCTGGGGAGAGTCGGTCGGGTTGCGCGTCCGCGATGTGAACTTCCTCCGGCGTCGGCTACAGATCTCACAGAGCGCCACGGAGGTAGCGGGCGTGATCCATGTCGGCCCTCCGAAGAGCTGGGAGGAGCGCGCCGTCCCGTATCCAGAGTTCCTCGATGAGCCGCTCGCGAAACTGTGCGAGGGGAAGGGCCCGGATGAGCTCGTGTTCCCCGCAGCAGGGGGAGGGTTCGCCATGCGGCCAGACACGAGCGCGTCGGGATACTCATGGTTCCTCGCGTCGCTCCGCAAGGCGGGACTCGAGCGCCTCACCGTGCATGACTTGAAGCACACCGCAGCCAGCCTCGCGATCAGCGCGGGCGCGAACGTGAAGGCCGTGCAGTCGATGCTCGGACATAAGTCCGCGACGATGACGCTGGACACGTACGCCGATCTGTTCGACGACGACCTGGAAGCGGTTGCGACACGCCTCAATGAGCACGCCTACGCCTCAAACGTGGGCAAATCGTGGGCAAATTCACCTGCCGCACTGGCTTGATGCAACCCCAGACCCCGGAAATACGCGGATCTTGGGTGTGATATCGCTGTGCCCCTGGAGGGACTCGAACCCCCAACCCTTTCCTTAGGACGGAACTGCTCTTCCATTGAGCTACAGAGGCTGACCAGACGAGTTTAGCGGAGACGCGCACCCGGCACCGCTCATCGGCGCCGTGCTGTGGTCCGCAGGCCTCCCGGACAGCAGCACGACACCGATGGGCAGGCACTCAGGCGCGCGAAATCAGGCGCGCGTGCTCAGGCGGCCGGCTCCAGGTACTGCTCCCAGTCGGGCTGCGAACGCTCCACACCACGGACCATCCAGTGCGAGCCGTGCGGCATCCGCGGGGAGATGCCGAGGTCCCAGTTCATCTCGGCCGGAGTCCGATCACCCTTGACGTTGTTGCAGCGCAGGCAGCAGGCGACGAGGTTCTCCCAGCTGTCCACGCCCCCTCTGGAGCGCGGCAGGACGTGGTCGATGGTCGTCGCCGCCTTCCCGCAGTACGCGCACCGATGACCGTCGCGACGGAGGACACCGCGACGCGTGACCGGGACGCGTCTCGAGTGCGGGATCCGCACATAGCGCGTCAGGAGGATGACCGACGGCCGGTCGAACTCCCCGCTCGACGCGTAGACGGGATGCGAGGAGTCGATCTCGACGACGACGGCCTTCTGATTCATGACGAGCATGAGGGCTCGCTTGAAGGACACGATCGCGAGCGGCTCATAGCCCGCATTCAACACCAGTGTGCGCATGCACGCTCCCTTTCGATCGGCCGCGACGGCTGCCGCGACGAAACGACTGTCACTCCTCGGAGAACGCACCGGTTCCGGGCAACGAAAAAGGGCGCTGTCATCATGACAACACCCTCACGCACACGGCTCCGCCGCGGCACAGTTGGCTGGAATGCCGAAGCGCGTACAGGCCGCGACGATCCGCGACACCGTGGCTCCGTATTCCGTGCATCAGCCCCTGAACCTCTCCCGGCCGGTCACGGCCACTCCGAGTTGCAGAGCACCAGATTAACCCACGATCGGCTGAAAGTGCGCGTGATCGGCACACATTCATCTGCGCTTCACCGAATGACGCCGTTCGGTGACGGCTTCGCGATGGCCGGGAAAACGGCGATCGGGCCCCTGGACGAGAGTCCTGGGGCCCGATCGACGAAACCATGGGCGCGGGATCAACCGACTCCGGGCGGGTACAGGTAGCTCGCGACTGAGCTCGCCGGAACCACGCGCACGTTGTAGGCGTGCTTGTTGGCACCGTAGTTGTACTCCTCGAGCACCACCGTGCCGTCGGCGTTCACGGCCTGCACGTAGGCGACGTGGTTGTAGGTGAACCAGGCGACGGAACCGGCGATGGCCGTGGTGCCCTGCTTGTACTGCCACGAGCTGGACCAGCCGTAGGCACTGCTCGGCGGAAGGCCGTTACCCCAGGTGAACGCCCAGTTGCCGTCGGGGGTGCCTGCGTCGCGGTTGAGGCGCCATGCGACGAAGTCGACGCATTCGCGGTAGTAGTAGCGCAGCGGCGAGAGACCACCGCCCTCGTTGTCCGAGGGCATGTTGTACCACGGGTAGTCGTCACCCTCGGCGCGCGCTGCGGAGACCTCGATCGAGTACTTCGCGTTGGTGACGGCCGCTGCCGCATCCAGCTGACGCTGGCGCTGGGCCAGTTCGTCCGGCGTGGTCGCCGTGTAGGCGTCGCGGGAGATGTTCGTGTCCGCGACCTGGTCGGAGACGACGACGCTCTGTGCGCCGGACGCCTTGAGGCTGGCCGATGCGGAGGTGCCGAACTCGTTCTTCGGGTCCGTGCTCGCCGCATAGGCGGGCAGAGCGACGGTCGCGAGGAGCGCGGGGACCAGGACGGCCATGGTGGCGATGCCTCGGACGGATCCGGGACGTGCGCCGGTCTTCTTGGGCTTGCGGACGGCGACGTCCTTCGAGCCCGGCTTGGCGCTCGACGAGGTGCGGATCGGTCCGGTCCGGACGGGGACCGTTCGTGCGACGGAGGGGGCGACCGGGGCAGCAGGAGCCTGAACGGCAGCGGGTGGAACGACGCTCTCGGCCTCGGAGACGACGACCGGGGCGAGCGGAACGCTCGGCTCGGTTTCGGCGACGGGCGCTGCGGCCTCGTCCGCTTCGACGACGATCTCGGCTTCGATGACCTCGTCGGAGGACTGGATGACTGCTTCGCCGGTGACGGCTTCAGCGGCTTCGTCGGCGGCAACGGACGAGTCCGCGGATCGACCGTTCGCCTGCTCCTGAAGCCGCAGCTGTCGCCGGGTCAGTGGAGCGTCGCTTGGGTTGGTGCCGGCTCCATCGGGGCCGTTCGCGCCAGCTTCAGTCAAGTGAGTTCCTCCGGCACCCCGCCAGCACAGAGCTGCCCCGTCCGCCATAGGTATCGGCTTCAACGATCAAGAGACGGGCTAGGGAGGTGCCTTGATCGGTGTTCATCGGCCGGGTTGTGACCGCGAGAACAGGTGACAGCCTACGGGCTAACCCTAGGAATGTCACGTTTTCGTCACGAGCCGGAGGGCGTGTGGCGCATTTCCTCATCGTCGTCTCATAGAAGACGCACAACCGGCCGAACGAACCACTCGGCCGGCCGCGAAGCCGCGTTACGCGGCGGGCGCGTCGACGAAGATGTGCGTCGCGAGCTCGTTGGGCAGCTCGAGGCCGTCCTCGAACCCGTCGATGTGCACGAGCACGTAGTTGCCCGCGGACGAGAAGCGACCGGTGCCGGACGGCATCACTCCGGACTGCTTGAGCTGCAGGAGCAGCTCGGGGTCCACCTGCGCCGGCTCGCCGAGGCGACGGATGGTCGCCGTGACGGGTTCCGTCGTTCCGGCGACGAGCGATGCGATGTTGACGACGCCCTGTGAGAAGGAGACGGCCGGGCTGTCTCCGAATTCGTCGAGCCCGGGGATCGGCGTGCCGTACGGGGACTCCGTGGGGTGGTTGAGCATCTCGAGCAGCTTGCGCTCGACCTGCTCGCTCATGACGTGCTCCCAGCGGCAGGCCTCTTCGTGCACGAACTCCCACTCGAGTCCGATGACGTCACTGAGCAGACGCTCGGCGAGCCGGTGCTTGCGCATGACGTGGACGGCCTTGCGGCGTCCTGCTTCGGTGAGTTCGAGGTGCCGATCGCCGGAGACGACGACGAGTCCGTCGCGTTCCATGCGGCCGACCGTCTGCGAGACGGTGGGACCGGAGTGCCCGAGGCGCTCCGAGATCCTGGCGCGCAGAGGGATGATGTTCTCTTCTTCCAGCTCGAGGATGGTCCTGAGATACATCTCCGTGGTGTCAATCAAATCGGTCATCGACGCCCTCCCTGCCCGATTGCACGTTTTCGAGCTAAGCCTAGTGTGAGTGGCTGACACTCCGGCGCAACTAGAATCGGCTCATGCCGGAGATCATCATTCCTTCTTCCCTTCTGCCCGCCGACGGACGGTTCGGGTGCGGCCCGTCGAAGATCCGCCCAGAGCAGCTCGCCGCTCTCGCGAACGCCGGTCCGTCCCTGCTCGGAACCTCTCACCGCCAGGCGCCCGTCAAGAACCTCGTCGGCAGCGTCCGATCCGGTCTCGCGGAGCTCCTCAACGCTCCGGAGGGCTACGAGGTCGTCATCGGCAACGGCGGATCGACGGCGTTCTGGGATGCCGCGGCGTTCGGGCTCATCGAGCAGCGCAGCCAGAACCTCGTCTTCGGCGAGTTCGGCCAGAAGTTCGCGAAGGCCGCCGCCGCTCCGTGGCTGACCGCCCCGGACGTCCGTGAGTCCGCTGGCGGCTCGCGCACCGAGTTCGAGGCCGTCGAAGGCGTGGACGTCTACGCGTGGCCGCACAACGAGACTTCCACGGGTGTCATGGCGCCGGTCACGCGCGTCCACGGCGACGATGGCGCGCTCACGGTCATCGATGCGACGAGCGCTGCCGGCGGCGTCGACTTCTCCGCAGCGGAGGCCGATGTCTACTACTTCGCCCCGCAGAAGAACTTCGCATCGGACGGCGGTCTGTGGCTCGCCCTCTTCTCCCCCGCCGCCATCGCACGCGTCGAGCGCATCGCCGCGAGCGGCCGGTACATCCCCGAGTTCCTCAGCCTGAAGAACGCGATCGACAACTCGCGCCTCAACCAGACGCTCAACACCCCGGCACTGTCCACGCTCGTGCTCCTGGACGAGCAGGTGAAGTGGATCAACGGCAATGGCGGTCTCGCCTGGGCTTCGGCGCGCACGCTCGAGTCCTCCGGCGCCCTCTACGACTGGGCGGGTCGCACCGACTACGTCACGCCGTTCGTCGAGAACCCGGAGCACCGTTCGCAGGTCGTCGTCACGATCGACTTCGACGATGCCATCGACGCTGCCGTCGTCGCCAAGACGCTCCGCGCGAACGGGATCGTCGACACCGAGCCGTACCGGAAGCTCGGCCGCAACCAGCTGCGAGTCGCGACGTTCACGGCCATCGACCCGGCCGATGTGCGCCAGCTCATCGCGAGCATCGAGCACGTGGTCGGCGCGCTCTGAACACTGCGTGAACACTGAGCTGCACCCCGCGGACGGTGGGACGCGACGACCGCTCCGGAGTGCGCTCCGGAGCGGTTACGTCGTCGCCGTCCTGTGCTGGGTCGCCGCTTGGTGGTGGTTGGCCCGCGACGACGCGGCCGACCTCCCACCGTTGTTTCTCGCGCTGGCCGCCGGGATGCTGTGCGCGGTGAGCTTCACCAACCGCCTGCACCGGATCGAACGGGCCCGCACCCGCTGGGTCGTGCACAGCACCGTGGTCGGCGCCCTCGCGGTGGCACTCGCCTCGATCGAGGTCTTCGACGCTTGGTCCTTCCTATTCTCCGGCCGCCCCGCGTTCGTGTCCGGGACGATCTTCTTCGTCTTCATGGCGGCTCTCCCCTTCGGCGCGTGGTCGGCGGTGGCGCTCCTCGGGCAGCTGATCTTCACGATCGGCGACCGACGGCCCGCGCAGGTGGTCTCCGCACCGGCGTGGAGCGGCGAGCGCGGTGAATACGTCCTCACGATCGACGCGCTCAACACACGACTGTCGACCGCCCTGATCGGCTTCGGCGGTGGAGCGGTCATCGCCGTCGCCGCGTACTTCGGCGTCCTGTTCGGCCTCGTGCGCCTCGGAATCGGGTTCGGCCCCGGCACCCTCGTGCTCTCCGCGCCCGCCTTCGTCCTCGTCCTCTCCGCCTCGCAATGGACGATCAGGTCTCGGATGCACCCGCACACGATGCGGATCGCGGGCTCCGTCATCGAGCTTCGCGGCGACGGCATGATGATGCGCAGCACGCCTCTCCCGCAGGTCCGAGCGGTGCGCCTGCGGTCGCAGGGCATCACGGCTCGCATCGAGTGCGAGACGACCGTCGGTCCGCTCACGCTGCTCGTCGGGCCTGGACGCGCTCCGCTCTGGACGAAACCCGACGGACCCCTCATCCCGACGTTTCCTGCCGGGCTCGTCCAACTGCTCGAACGCAACGGATTGCTCGCCGAGGCGACGTCGACACCCGAACGGATGCGCTTCAGCCGAGCACTACCTCAGCGCATGAGGGATCAGCGGCCGAGTCGGGGATCTTCCTCGAAGTCGTCGTCCTCGTCGGAGTCGTCGTCATCATCATCATCGTCGTCCTCGTCGGAGTCGTCTTCTTCAGACTCGTCTTCGTCCTCGTAGTCGTCGTCGAGGTCGTCTTCATCGTCGCCGCCGTCGAGCGAGAGGACGCTCAGGTCCTCTTCCTCGACATCGTCCTCATCGTCGCCGTCCTCGTCATCGCCGTCCTCGTTCGCCGCGGCAACGGCGAGCTGGGCGGCGCGGTAGTCCGCGAGTCGTTCCGACCACGGCACCCACTGCGGGGCGAGGAGCGCTCCGTCGCCCGGCATGAGCTCGGTCTCGAGCACGTTGGGAGCCGCATCGTCGCCCGTTCGCGACAACGTGACCGTCCAGAACCAGCCCGGGTAGCCCGCGAGCGTGTTGGCGAAGAGGAGTGAGACGAGGTGGTCGTCGATGACCGTGTAGCCGGCGGGCTCGCCGATCGTGCTTTCCGGTGTGATGCCGAGGAGCGCCGAGTGGGCGAGTTCGACGGATGCGATCAACAGCTCATCGGGGATCGGTGGGCGTGCAGGTTCCACCGGTTCTGCGGGTTCTGCGGACTCGGCAGCGGTTTCAGGCTCGATGGACTCAGCGGCGTCGACGGACTCAGCAGTGTCGACGGACTCAGCAGTGTCGACGGACTCAGCTTCGACGGCGGGCGCAGCAACCTCAACGGCCTGGGCAGTGTCCTCGACGGCCTGCGCCGCCTGCTCGGCAGCGCGCTCGGCACGCTCCGCAGCGGCCGCTTGGACGGCCACGGGGTCGAACGGGTCGAGGTCAGGCATCCAGCTCGTCCGCCACCTTGCGCAGCACGGCAGCGATCTTCTTGCTGTGTGCGCTGTTCGGGTACTTGCCGCGACGGAGGTCTCCACCCATGCCATCGAGGAGCTTCACGAGGTCCTCGATGATGATGGCCATGTCGTCCGCCGGCTTGCGCTTGAGCTTCGCGAGGCTCGGCGGCTGCTCGAGGACGCGCACCGAGAGCGCCTGTGCCCCGCGCTTGCCGTCGGCGATGCCGAACTCGAGCCGGGATCCGGGCTTGACGGTGGTTCCGGCCGGGAGCGCCGACGCGTGCAGGAAGACCTCCTGGCCGTCATCGGAGCTGATGAAGCCGAACCCCTTCTCGTCGTCGTAGAACTTGACCTTGCCGGTGGGCATGGAAACCTCGCTGTGGGTCATGCGCGGAACTGCGCGCCGTGCGGTGACCGCGCGGGCAGCACGGTCGAAATCGGGCCGTCGGCCCTCCACCCAGCTTAGTTGCTCGGTCGGCTCCGAGGCCGGAGGACCGGCCGGGCCGAGCTCTGGAGTCTCCGACGGAGCAGGAGCCCGGCTGCACCGAGGAGCAGCAGGACTGCGCCGACGGGTGCGACGAGCCCTGCGGCGGATCCAGTGTCCGGCAGGCGTGCGGCGCTCGGCGACGCGACGATCGGAGCCGCCGTCGGTTGCCCGGTCGGTTCGGTCGTCGGCGGCACGAGCGGCGGGATCGCCGATGCAGGGATCACGCACGCGCCCACGGAGAACGAGCCGGTGTCACCAGCGGGCGAGACCTCCCCCGTGACCGGGTTGAGCGATGCCCCGTTGAACGTGACCTCAGACCCGAGGACAGCGGGAAGGTCGATGCCGCGGGGCGCCGCGTCCGACACGTGGAGCGTGA
The DNA here is from genome assembly GCF_050587525.1 of Plantibacter lichenum. NCBI lineage: Bacteria > Bacillati > Actinomycetota > Actinomycetes > Micrococcales > Microbacteriaceae > Plantibacter > Plantibacter lichenum. The sequence continues at coordinate 12,666 of NZ_JBOBFT010000007.1, forward strand.
AGCTGAGGACGGAGGCGGAGGCGTCGATGGCGTCGAACGGGAACTCGAATTGGGTCGGGACGATGCGAGGACTCCCCGGGATCTCGAGCGCGTCGTGATCGCTCAACCAGGTGAGTTGCGCGCCTTCCGGTGACGCTCCGACGGTGACCGTCTCGCCGGTCCCGCCCGCGGCACCGACGAGTTCGACGTCGAACGGCAGAGACCCCGTCGCCGGGAAGGTCGTGACGATGCCCTGTGACGGGGTCGGCGCACCGACCAACTCGAACTGCGGCCCGAGTGCTGTGACACTCGTTCCGAAGCGGAGGTCGACTGGTTCGGTCGGGAGCACCAGGTAGGACTCGCCGTCGGCGGATTCCGCGGTGGCGAGCGTGGTGTCGACGAGGTCGACCCGGAAGGTCCCTGCGCCGAGGTCGGTTACTCGAGAGAGGTAGTTGTCGCCGTCCGCGACCTCGCACAGCACATCTCCGGTCGCAGCCGTCGCGGGGCCGGCGAACGCCAGAACGCTGCCCGCTGCGAGCATTCCGGCCGCAACGATCCCCCCTGTTCGTCGTTGAGTCATGTCAGGAAACGTAGCAGTAAGCAACATCTGTCGGCCAGACTTCGCCGCCACTCGTTCGCGCGCCGACTCGCCTGCCGTATCCTGGGAGTTGTGACTGAGGAGAATACGCCGAGCATCTCGCGGCCTGAACGAGTCCTGGCCTACATGGTCATGGCGATCGTCGTCGTGTCGATCGCCGCGTTCGTCGCGGTCATGATCGGCACCGCGACCGGCCTGCAGCAGGCGGACTTCGGGACCGGGGTATGGCCGATCGTGACGATCCTCCCGCTCATCGGCCTGCCGATCGCCTTCGCACTGGTCATCGCATTGATGATCGTCGGTGCGGTCAGACGCTCGCGCGAGTCCCGCGGATCGTCGTCGCACTGAACGCCATGAGCGACGCCTTCGCGATGGCGCACCGGCTCCGGGAGGTGCCGGACGATGCGCTCCGCGAACTGCTGCGCGCACGCCGCACCCCACCGGCACGGATCGGCGACTTCTTCGACCTGGCCGAATCACTCCTCGACGATGCGAGCGTCGGCCGAGCCCTGACGAGCCAGGACCGCGACACCCTCGCCGCTCTGGCCGCCACCACTCGCGGCGCGGACACCGTCGCCTCGATCGCGAGCGCGACCGGCCGCTCGATCGATGTGGTGCGCACCGCCCTCCGCGCTGCCGAACGCCTCTTCCTCGCGACCATCGACGACTCCGATGACTCCGATGACTCCGGCGCCCACGCACGGGTGTCCGTCGTCGCCGCAGTCGCGAAGGTCTTCGCATCCTGGCCGACTCAGAAACTGCCAACGGTCGACGAGCTCATCGCACCGCCCGCGCCGGACTTCCACCGACCCGGGCCGCTCGATCCGGCGTCAGCCGACCGGGTGAGCGCCGAACGCGCGACGCTCGGCGTCGGCGTCCTCGGCGAGAGTCTCCACGAGCTCGGCAGGGATCCCGCCCGCCAGCTCGGCCGTGGAGCGCCGTCGATGCCGGATCTGAAGCGCATGGCGGCCGCCGCGAACTCGACCGTCGACCAGGTCGAACTCATCCTCGGCACCGCCGCCCAGGCGGGACTCACGCTCGTCCTCGGCGGCTACATCCGGGTGAGCGAAGCCGGCGAGGAGTGGCTCGCATCGACGCTGCCGGCCCGATGGCGGTTCCTCGCCGAAGCGTGGCTTCAGACCGTCCCGGAGACTTTCCGCGACCGTGCCGTCGATGCGTATCGCAGCGGGTCGACCGACCTCTCCGCGGAACTCGCCTGGTGGTATCCGGCGGGTGGGGAAACACTGCGCACGGCCGTCGAGACGGTTCGGACCGCCGGAGAACTCCTCGGCGTGAGTGTGGAGGGAACCACCAGCACCCCGGGCAAGCTGCTCCTCGAGGGCGACGTCGTCGGCTCCGAGCAGGCCCTGGCGGCGCTCCTGCCACCCGAGGTGGACCAGGTGGTGCTCCAGGACGACCTGACCGTCATCGCCCTCGGCCCTCCCGAGGCGACGCTCGACCGACGCCTGCGGCTGATGGCGGATCCGGAGGGTCGGGCCCAAGCATCCCGCTATCGGTTCACCTCGACGAGCGTCTCTCGAGCCCTCGCTGCAGGAGAGACCGCGGAGTCGCTCCTGGCCTTCCTCGCCTCCGTGTCGCTCACGGGGATCCCGCAGCCGCTCTCCTACCTCGTCACCGAATCGGAGCAGCGCTTCGGCCGGGTCCGCGTCGGGACGATCGGGGCCGTCGGCGACGGCTCGGTCGAAGCGGGTCGCGTGTCCTACGTCCGATCCGACGATGCCGGCGTGATCGGCGCCGTCAGCGTCGATCAGAGCCTCGCCCCGCTCGGCCTCCGCCACACCGACGAGCACCGGCTCACGAGCCGCCTCCCACCGGAGACCGTCTACTGGGCGCTCCACGACGCGAAGTACCCGGTGGTCGCGGAGGACGAGCACGGCGAACCGCTCCAGGTGAAGCGCCAGCCGCCCGCCCGCCGGGCCGATGTCGAGCCCGCAGCCCCAGAACCGGACCTCGTCGCCCGTCTGCGCGCAGGGGACGCCGGCGACACGAGCAGGGCCTGGCTCACGAAGCAGCTGGAGATCGCGGTGCGGGACCACACGCCCGTGACCGTCTCGGTCGTCTTCGGCGAGCGCCAGGCGACGTACACGATCGAACCGACGAGCTTGTCCGCGGGTCGACTCCGCGGTCTCGACCGGTCCGCGGACGTCGAACGCACCCTGCCGCTGTCCACGATCACCGAGGTGCTCGCTGCCGTCTGACAACCGGGGTCGAACACCGGTTCCGTCGCCGACTCCCGGGGGACCGGCATCGCTGAGGGACGTCATCTCCGATCCGCGGGGTAGAGTTGAGGGCTATGTCTGACGGCCCACTGATCGTCCAAAGCGACCGCACCGTGTTGCTCGAGGTCGCGCACGCCCTGGCGGAAGACGCCAGGCACGACCTGTCGGTGTTCGCCGAGCTCGAACGCGCTCCAGAACACATCCACACGTACCGGATCACGCGTCTCGGTCTGTGGAACGCGCGTGCCGCCGGCCACGACGCCGACTCGATGATCGAGACCCTCGAGCGCTATTCGAAGTTCTCGATCCCCGCCTCCGTCACGGTCGACATGCGCGAGACGGTGAACCGGTACGGCCGTCTCGTCATCGAACGGAACGACGAGGGCGAGCTCATCCTCCGTTCGGACGATCGCCCCGTCCTCACCGAGGTCGCCGGCGCGAAGCGCATCGCCCCGCTCCTCATCGGCCACCCCTCCCCCGACTCGTTCCTCGTGGAGCCCTGGGCGAGAGGGCAGCTCAAGCAGGAGCTCGTGAAGCTCGGCTGGCCCGCGGAGGACCTCGCCGGGTACACGGCCGGCACCCCGCACCAGATCGACCTCGTGCAGGACGACTGGCAGCTCCGCGGCTACCAGCAGCAGGCGATCGACAACTTCTTCGCGGGCGGTTCCGGCGTCGTCGTCCTCCCCTGCGGCGCGGGCAAGACCCTCGTGGGCGCCGGTGCAATGGCGACTGCGAGCACGAACACGCTCATCCTCGTGACCAACACGGTCTCCGCCCGCCAGTGGCGCGACGAACTCCTGAAGCGCACGTCCCTCACGGAAGAGGAGATCGGCGAGTATTCGGGTCAGGTCAAAGAGGTCAAGCCCGTCACGATCGCGACCTATCAGATCCTCACGGCGAAGCGGAAGGGCGAGTACGCCCACCTCGCGCTCCTCGACGCGATGGACTGGGGTCTCGTCGTGTACGACGAAGTCCATCTCCTCCCGGCTCCCGTGTTCAAGCTCACAGCGGAGCTGCAGGCGAGGCGTCGCTTGGGCCTCACTGCCACGCTCATCCGTGAGGACGGGCGCGAGGGCGATGTCTTCTCGCTGATCGGCCCGAAGCGCTTCGACGCGCCGTGGAAGGAGATCGAAGCCCAAGGCTTCATCTCCCCCGCCGCCTGTTTCGAGGTGCGCGTTGACCTGCCGCAGAGCGATCGGCTCACCTACGCGGCTGCGGCGGACGACGAGCGGTACCGTCTCGCGGCGACCGCTCCGGCGAAGCTCGACGTCGTCAAGAGCCTCGTCGAGCGGCACCGCGGTGAGCGCATCCTCGTGATCGGTCAGTACCTCGACCAGATCGAGGAGCTCTCGGCAGCCCTCGGCGCTCCGCAGCTGACCGGCTCGACGCCCATCGACGAACGCGAACGCCTCTATCAGGCCTTCCGCGAGGGCTCGGAGGAGGTGCTCGTCGTCTCCAAGGTCGCGAACTTCTCCGTCGACCTCCCCGAGGCGACCGTCGCCATCCAGGTGTCCGGTTCCTTCGGCTCTCGTCAGGAAGAGGCCCAGCGTCTCGGTCGTCTGCTGCGTCCGAAGAAGTCGGGTCTCACCGCGAACTTCTACACGCTCGTCGCCAGAGACACGGTCGATCAGGAGTTCGCACAGAACCGCCAGCGGTTCCTCGCGGAACAGGGCTATAGCTACACGATCCTCGACGCGCACGCTCTCGCCGCCGTCTGACGCCCTGATCTTTCGTCCTGGTCGAGAATCCGCAGCACTCTCAGGAAAGTATCAAGCAACTCGCAGATACTAGTCTCATGACCGGACCCCGCATCCTCATCGTCGACGACGAACCCAACATCCGCGACCTCCTCACCACCAGCCTCCGCTTCGCCGGTTTCGCCGTGCGCGCGGTCGGCAACGGTGCAGCGGCCATCTCCGCCGTCCTCGAGGAGGAGCCGGACCTCATCATCCTCGACGTCATGCTCCCCGACATGAACGGCTTCGGCGTGACCAAGCGCCTCCGTGGCGCCGGGTACACCGCCCCCATCCTGTTCCTCACCGCGAAGGACGACACCGAGGACAAGATCACGGGCCTCACGGTCGGCGGCGACGACTACGTCACCAAGCCGTTCAGCCTCGACGAGATCGTCGCGCGCATCAAGGCCATCCTCCGCCGCACCATGCAGGCGGACGAGGACGCCGTGATTCGCACCGGCGAGCTCACGATGGACCAGGACACCCACGAGGTCCTCGTCGGCGACACCCCCATCGACCTCAGCCCCACCGAGTTCAAACTGCTGCGCTACCTCATGCTGAACCCGAACCGCGTGCTGTCGAAGGCCCAGATCCTCGACCACGTGTGGGAGTACGACTTCAACGGCGACGCCGGCATCGTGGAGAGCTACATCTCCTACCTGCGCCGGAAGCTGGACCAGTTCTCCACGGAGCCGCTCATCCAGACCAAGCGCGGCTTCGGCTACATGCTGAAGGCCGGGAAGGCGTAGCCACTCACGCATGACCGATTCCGTGTCCGCCTGGTGGACGAGTATTTCGCTGCGCACCAAGATCACCGGGGTGACCGTTCTCGTCCTCGCCTTCGGTCTGCTCGTCGCGGGCATGGGGACGACCCCGCTCCTCAAGGAAGTCCTCACGCAGCAGGCCAATGACCGGCTGTTGTCCGCCGCGAAGGGCCGAGTCATCGGCACCCTCGATTCGAGTGGCAACTTCACCGCTGATTCGTCGTCCACCGATGTGTTCGTCGCCGTGTACTCCCCCGCCGGGCCCGTGGCGGACCACACCTGGTCCGAGCGCGACCCATCGACGCTGCCCGCATTCCCGACGACGCTCACCACGCAGGATCTCGCCGTCAACGGTTCGAAGATCTACGACGTGACGAACGCCACCGGGACGATCGTGTACCACGCCATCGCCGTCCCGTACACGTTGAACATCGGCGAGACCGGGGCCGCGTTCCTGGCGATCTCGATGCAGAACACGGACAACACGATCGCCACGTACCTCACGATCTTCTTCGTGCTGGGCGTGCTCATCATCATCGTTGGAGCGCTGTTGACCCGATGGTTGGTCACGGGGACGCTCGAACCGCTCAGACGCGTCGAGCGCACCGCAGCGGCATTCGCCGATGGCGACTTCAGCCAGCGCGTCGCAGGGTCGACCCCGAACACCGAGGTCGGCAGATTGAGCCGATCCCTGAACACCATGCTCGCCCGCATCGATCGCGCGTACTCGGACCGCGGGAAGACGATCGAGCAGATGCGCACGTTCGTCGGCGACGCGAGTCACGAGCTCCGCACCCCGCTCGTCTCCGTACGCGGATACGCGGAGCTGTACCGGATGGGAGCCTTGCAGACGCCGGAGGACGTCGCTCAGGCGATGGAGCGTATCGAGAAGGAGGCGATCAGAATGGGCGCGCTCGTGGAGGACCTTCTCCAGCTCGCGCGCCTCGACGAGACCCGTCCTCTGAACCTCGCTCCGGTCGACCTGCTCCCCATCGCACGCGACGCCGCTCTCGACACGACGGCGCAGGCTCCGGGCCGCACGGTCCGGGTCGTTCTCGACGAGCCCCGTCCGGCGATCCTCGAGATCTCGGAGTCGACTCCGACGTCATCGTCGGCAGTGACTCCGCCCCCTTCATCGGACGACACCGCGACCTCTCAGCAGACCGCGCCGATCTCCTTCGCTGGAGCCGCATTCGCGCGCTTCCGGAAGCGTCCGAAGTCGCAGCAGCCGGAGACGCCGACAAACGCCCCTCCCGCGGTGACCGCTCCCATCTCGCTCTCCGTGCCTCCCATCGTGCTCGGTGAGGAGAACAAGGTCCGGCAGGTCGTGACGAACCTCATCGGCAACGCGCTGCGATTCACGCCGGCGGACAGCCCCATCGAGCTCGGCGTGGGTACGGACCTCCAGGCCGGCACCGCGACGATCTCCGTCATCGACCACGGTGAGGGCATCCCCCCGCAGATCCGCGAGAAGATCTTCCAGCGCTTCTGGCGTGCCGACAGCTCGCGGACTCGCGAGACGGGCGGCAGCGGTTTGGGGCTCGCGATCGTCTCGTCGATCGTTGCGGCACACGGCGGCCGCGTCGAGGTCACCGAGACTCCCGGTGGCGGCGCGACGTTCCGGGTCGTCTTCCCTCTGGCCCCGGTGGCGCCGGCAGCCCCCGCTCCTGCGGCTGCTGGAGACGCACCGCGCCTCAGCTGAGCCCCGCGAGACCGCCTCGTACCTCCTCCACAGCCGATCGTCTCGACCGGTTGTCCACAGATCCCCGATGCCACGGCATTGGGGATCTTGTCGTTCCTAGGCTGCTCAACAGGGATCACCCGATCCCGCGAATGAACGAACGGATCAGACGATGACGGTGTTTCAGGTGGACAGTGCTGCGGTCGCTTCGGCGAGCACGGCGGCGACGGCGACGATCGGTCAGGTGCAAGCAGATCTCGGGCGGCTCAGCGCCCAGCTGAGTGCGCTGCAGAGCGAATGGACGGGTGCTGCATCAGCTGCGTTCCAGGCGAAGGCCGAACAGTGGCGCACGACCCAACGCGTCGTGGAGGACAACCTGCTCGAGCTCGCCAGGGCCCTCGCAGCAGCGGGTGCCCAGTACGACGAGATCGAGCAGGCGAACGCCCGCATGTTCGCCGGGTGAGGCGCGGTGGCCGGAAGAGGAGACCGGCCGTGTCGACGCTGACACTGACACTGACACTGACGGAGTCTCGTTGGGCGACGGTGAACGGCCGTCGACGGTGCTGGGCCCGTCCGCCGCCTCTGTACGAGGCGAGGCCGATCACCAGTTCACGCCCAGCATGGTCGGCCGATCACCCGAGTCGAACCGATGGACGGGGCCCACCCGAGTATGCGAGTGTCAGCCGAGCAGCGAGACAACGGCGCGCTTCGCGTACGCCGCGGCGCGCTCGCTGAGCTGCTCAGCGGTGCCGTCGTTCTCTTCCGAGCTCGGGTTGCTCGCAGTGACGGACAGCCAGTGTCCAGCGACGGCGACCTGTGCGGTGCAGCTTCGAATGGGGAGCTCAACGCACTCGACGAACGCGGACTTCGCTCCCAGCCCGTCGATGTCCAGCTCTTCGATCGATGCGTGTGTCTTCATCTTCGCCTCGAACAGACGCTCGTACGCCCAACGACCTCCAGGAAGGACCGCCATCAGACCCGCAGTGTTGTCACTGTCCGGGTGCGCGAACAGGCATTCGGCCACACCGAAGTCGGCGATGGCGACACCACGAGGCCACAAACCCTTGTGTGGGACACTCGAATACCCGAGTTCCACACCGAACAGCGAGCTGAGCTCGGACGCCGGCACGTAGTCCTCGCAGCTCGCCGGAAGCGAAGCGTCACCTGGGACTGTTCCCTCCCAGTCATATCGCGGAGAGCTGGCGGTCGGCAGGAGGGCTGCTCGGATGGCGTCGAGGAACGGTGTCGCGGCTTCCACAGCCTCCGCATCGCTCGTCGGCTCGTTGTCGCCCACGCCCTGCATCAGCAGGTACGCCCAGCTGTCGCCGATGAGCACGTCGATACTGCACACGTTCCGGGTCCGACCATCACCTGCGAAGCAGGTGAGCTCGGGTTCAGCGCCCGACCGTTCCTGCGCCGCATCCCATGCGGAGCGTGCGCCGGGGAGCACGGTGAGGGCCGCCCACCGCCCCGATCCGTCTGCATCCTGGTTCCATCCGTCGAGAGGAACACCGTTGCTCCACCAGCAGTTCAGGCCGCCTACCGACGTCGTCGCCCAGGCCTGAGGAGAATCGTCCGCTCGCTGCGTAAACGGTGGAACCGCTGTCGCCGACGAGGAGAGCGCGGAGGCCACGACCTCTTGCGGCACAAGATTCTCGCAGTCGACGCCGAAGGAATTGACGGGCGCCGTCGGCTCGGCGGCAGCGACAGGGGTCGACGTCGCGCTCTTCGTCGGTGCCGCCGTCGGCGCCACCTCGGTGGGTGTGCATGCAGTCAGCAGCAGGGAGAGAGCGGCGACAATAGCCGCCGAGCGAATCGTCTTGATGTCTTGCCGCTTCCTTCTTGCACGTATGGCGAGCGACTGATGCATCGGCGTCATCCTCGTGCCGCCATCGCGGCGGCCAGAGCCTGAAGCCTGGTCGCAGCATCGGGCCCATCGCTTGCAGTGGTCCCCATGCTGAGCTCGACCCACGTGCCGTGCAGGTTCATGTCGAGTGTCGCGTTGTTCGGCGTCAAGGCCGGACGACGGAGGAACGCGCTGTCCGCGGGCAGTCCCGGCACCTCGATGATCTCCACGTCGTCGGACGAGGTCGCCGCGCTCCACGACGCCGCGAACGCGCCGCCGGCACCCGGCACCGTCACGATGCTGCCGCTTCGACCTCCGCCCTCGCGCGCGATGCCGCAGACGAGCCCCTTCGCCGCCTCGACGGATCCGTAGGGGATGTTGGTGCTCCGGTAGCTGTACCCGACGGTGAAGCTCGCACCTGGAAGCGACAACGAGTCCGCGATCGTCGTCAAGGAGACGAGTCCATCACACGTCGTCGGCCACGCGGACGATTCGGCGGGCCAGTCGGGAGCAGCCGCGGGCGCGAACGTGTTGGCAGCGGCGGTCACGGCGTCGAACACGCCCTGAGCGCTCTCGGAGACACCGTTCGCCGGGTCTCCCGTACCGATGACCTCCGCATCGACCCAGTAGTCGTTGATGACGTCCTCAGAGAAACAGATTCCCCAGTCGCAACCTGTTCGCGCGGGCTCCTTCGTGGATTCCAGCGCGGCGCTGATGCTCGCCTGGATCGCGCTGGCGTGGGGCACGATCGTCACGGCCACGCCATACCAGGCATCGCCGTCCCCGGAGTTCGGGTCCTGGTTCCCGTCGGGATTCATCGCTCCCCAAACGCACTCGAGCGAACCCGAGTTGGTGATCGCGGCTTTCCACAGTCCAGCGCGACCGGCTGCTTCAGGATGCTCGGAGCCGAACACGAGTGGAGTTCCGAAGACGCCGTCCACCGTCTCCTGCGAAAGCAGAGCATCGCAGCTCGTGGGGACAAGCGGCTCCGGCCAACTCACCGGAGTCGCCGTCGGAGTCACACTCACACTTGGGACGGCCGAGGGCGACCCGGCAGGCGGTCCCCCGGTCGAACAGCCGGTCAGTGTCACGACGATTGCGGCGACCAGCGCCAATCCCCCACGCGTTCTCATGACGCAATCCTATGGATGAGTCGTGCGTCCAATTTACCAGTCGCGTAACGGTTCAGAGACGATCGGCCTCGCGCATTCCCTCATCGGCATACACCATGAGGGCTACCCCTGATGCGTCTCCGCTACGCGGCCATCAGCCGTATGCGTAGCCCCGCGAACAGCGAACGGGCGCCTCCCAGAAGGGAGACGCCCGTTGCGTGTGGAACTGGTCGGACTAGAAGTCCATGCCACCGGTGGGGTCGCCGGCCGGAGCCGGGTTCTTCTCCGGCTTGTCGGCGACGACGGCCTCGGTGGTGAGGAACAGGCCAGCGATCGACGCTGCGTTGAGCAGCGCGGAGCGGGTGACCTTCACCGGGTCGTTGATGCCGGCAGCGAGCATGTCGACGTACTCGCCGGTCGCGGCGTTGAGGCCGTGTCCGACGGGCAGGTTGCGGACCTTGTCTGCAACCACGCCGGGCTCGAGGCCTGCGTTCAGAGCGATCTGCTTGAGCGGTGCGTCGATGGCGACCTTGACGATGTTCGCGCCGGTTGCCTCGTCGCCCGTGAGCTCGAGCTTCTCGAACGCGGTCTTGCCAGCCTGGATGAGCGCAACGCCACCACCGGCGACGATGCCCTCTTCGACGGCAGCCTTCGCGTTGCGGACGGCGTCCTCGATGCGGTGCTTGCGCTCCTTGAGCTCGACCTCCGTAGCGGCGCCGGCCTTGATGACTGCAACACCACCGGCGAGCTTGGCGAGGCGCTCCTGGAGCTTCTCACGGTCGTAGTCGCTGTCCGTGTTCTCGATCTCCTTGCGGATCTGCGAGACGCGACCGGCGATGGCGTCAGCGTCGCCTGCACCTTCGACGATGGTGGTTTCGTCCTTGGTGATGACGACCTTGCGTGCACGGCCGAGCAGGTCGAGCGTGACGGTCTCGAGCTTGAGGCCGACCTCCTCGGAGATGACCTGGCCACCGGTGAGGATGGCGATGTCCTGCAGCTGAGCCTTGCGGCGGTCGCCGAAGCCGGGAGCCTTGACGGCGACCGACTTGAAGATGCCACGGATCTTGTTGACGACGAGGGTGGCGAGTGCTTCGCCATCGACGTCCTCAGCGATGATGAGGAGCTGCTTGCCGGACTGGATGACCTGGTCGACGATGGGGAGCAGGTCCTTGATCGCCGAGATCTTCTGGTTGGCGATGAGGATGTAGGGGTCCTCGAAGACGGCTTCCTGGCGGTCGGGGTCGGTCACGAAGTACTGCGACAGGTAACCCTTGTCGAAGCGCATGCCCTCGGTGAGCTCGAGCTCGGTGCCGAAGGTGTTCGACTCCTCGACGGTGACGACGCCTTCCTTGCCGACCTTGTCGATCGCCTCGGCGATGATCTCGCCGATGGTGGTGTCGCCGGCGGAGATGGAAGCGGTCGCTGCGATCTCCTCCTTGGTCTCCACCTCCTTTGCGTTGGCGATGAGCTCGACGGTCACTGCTGCGACTGCCTTCTCGATGCCGCGCTTGAGGCTGATGGGGTCTGCGCCGGCTGCGACGTTGCGCAGGCCTTCACGGACGAGTGCCTGAGCCAGGACGGTGGCGGTGGTGGTGCCGTCGCCCGCGACGTCGTCGGTCTTCTTGGCGACCTCCTTGACCAGCTCAGCGCCGATCTTCTCGTACGGGTCGTCGAGTTCGATCTCCTTGGCGATGGAAACGCCGTCGTTGGTGATCGTGGGGGCGCCCCACTTCTTCTCGAGGACAACGTTGCGACCGCGCGGTCCAAGGGTGACCTTGACCGTGTCAGCAAGAATGTTCAGTCCACGCTCGAGGCCGCGTCGGGCCTCCTCGTCGAAAGCGATGATCTTAGCCATGTGTGTTTTTCGTCCCTCCCGGACGTCATGAACGTTGTTAGCACTCAGAGAGATCGAGTGCTAAGACGATTCTGGCACTCTGGGTGTGGGAGTGCAAGTGAGGAGGGACGCCCGGAGCGAACTCCCGGGAAGCGTTCCGCACGGCCCCGCGGGGAGGCTCGAGAACCGACTCCGGGAACCGACTCCGGGAACGGCTCTGGCAGACCGCCCCGGAAACACGACATCGCCGCCCACGTCGTGGACGGCGATGTGCGGAGACACTTCCGCGTTCGTTGATGCTCTAGGCCAGGCGGACGCCTTCGGCCTGTGGCCCCTTCGCACCGGTTCCGACCTCGAAGACGACCGCCTGGCCTTCCTCGAGGGACTTGTAGCCGCTCATATCGATGGCGGAGTAGTGGACGAACACGTCCTGGCCCCCTCCATCGACAGTGATAAAGCCGAAGCCTTTCTCAGCGTTGAACCACTTCACGGTTCCATTCGCCATGTTCTTACTCCCATTGCTGCGTGCTCACGGCGTCGGCTGGTGCTGACACCGGGCCTGCCGCGCGGTGCGGCGGTCACGCTTCCGTCACCGTTCCGAGTTGTCCGGAGCCGGGGCGAGACGAGCGGCCAATTCCAGATACTAATGGCGTACAGCCCGCTGATCCAGGGACATTCGGGGTTTTGTCCCGGAGTATTACGACATCTCAACACACGTGAAACACCGCGGAAACACGTTGCATCGGATCAGGAGGGTGTCCGACCGCATCGACGGCTCGGAGATCAGCCCGCTGGCGTGTAGTCCGCACCGAGGACGACGACGATCCGCAGGAGCGGCGTTTCGCCCTCTTCCGTCGGGATCGCGTACTGCTGGCTGAGTTCGATCTTCATGCCACCGAGCGCCGCGGACATGGCGCGCGCCGCGCCCTCCTGAGACGGGTCCTGGTAATAGATGCCGCTCTGGGCGACATCGCTCGTGCTCGCGTCGCTCGTGGAGATCGCCTGGGTGAATCCGGCGGCCGCGAGCGCTTCGGAGGCCTGACCGGCGAGTCCGGCGGTCTCCGTGCCGTTGAGGACGAGGATGTTGGCCTCGGTGTCGACGACGGGAGCCGCTTCGGTCGGCGTCGGGGTGGGCGTTTCGCTCTCGCTCGCACTGTTCGTCGGCTGCGGGAAGAAATCGACCTTGTTGTTGAGCGTGAACAGCGCAACCGTTCCGATGCCGACGAGCACGAGGACCGCGACGACCGCCCAGAGGAAGGCGATCCAGCCTCGACCCTTCGGCGCGGGTGCCCGGTGCGCGCCGACGCGCTTCAGGTCCGGGACGTCGTCGAAACGGTCGGGCGGGAAGGTCTCTGCCATGGCTTGGTCTCCAGGGGGTCGTCGGGCGTCACACGTCGCGGCGGGGAGCCGGGGTGCCGCGCGTCAGGCGGGCGTCGCGTGTGCGCTGCAGTCTCTTGAACAGCATGGGGTTGTGGACGAGCGCGAGGGGCGAGTCGATGAGCGCTCCGAGCAGCTGGTAGTAGCGCGCCGGGGACAGCTGGAACCGGTCGCGGATCGCCGCTTCCTTGGCCCCGACGTGCTGCATCCAGTGGGTCTCGAACTCGAGGATCGCGAGGTCTCGTTCCGTCAGCTCCGGAGCGGTCGGGCCGGATCCGTCCGGGGCGTCGACGTGCGATGCCTGGTGCATGATCCTCCTCACGTGTCCTGGCTGGGTCACACCATCCTATTTGGCGCTTGCTGACAGCTCCGCATCGTGTTCGGTGGGCCGTCGACACGGTCGGTGTGCTCGGGAAGGTTCGGAGCCCCTCAGACGTTGGACAATGGGGTGGGCTCCATGCCCGCCCGCATAGGATGACCATGAGGAATGGAGCAGTATGACGTACGAAGTTTCGAAGTCCGAAGAGGAGTGGCGCGAGGAACTCGGGCCAGAGCAGTACGCGGTGCTCCGTGAAGCCGCGACCGAGCGCCCGTGGACCGGCGAGCTCCTCGACGAGGGTCGTGCAGGCCTCTACACCTGTGCGGCGTGCAACGCCGAACTCTTCAAGAGCGGCACCAAGTTCGACTCCGGTTGCGGGTGGCCGAGCTTCTACGAGTCCGTCCGTCCCGAGGCCGTTCAGCTCATCGAGGACAACACGCTCGGCATGGTGCGCACCGAGGTCCGTTGCGCGAACTGCGGCTCGCACCTCGGCCACGTGTTCGACGACGGGTTCGGCACGCCGACCGGCGACCGGTACTGCATGAACTCGATCGCCCTGAACTTCCAGGCCGCAGAGCAGGCCGAGTAGTCCATGACCGAACTCTTCGAGGCGGTGAGCCATCGGCGATCCTGGTCGAAGGTCACGGACGACGCTCCCACCCGCGACGAGCTGCTGCACCTCATCGGTGCAGCAGGTCGTGTGGCGGATCACAGTTCCATGCGCCCGTGGCGGATCATCGCGCTGCGCGGTGACGACCGGGTGAAGCTGGGCCGCGCCATCGCCAAGGCCTCCGGAGACAAGGGCGTGTCGACGAAACCGATGCGCGCGCCGCTGCTCCTCGCAGTCGTCGCGACGATCAAGCCGAGCGAGAAGGTCCCCGCGTGGGAGCAGGAGGCCGTGGCATCGGGTGTCGCACACGTGCTCAGCCTGTTGCTCGACGACGCCGGTTGGGGCGTCCTGTGGCGCACCGGCACGTACACGCGGTCCAAGCCCATCCGCAAGGCGCACGGCCTCGCGAAGAACGAGGAACTGCTCGGTTGGCTCTACGTCGGCGGCAAGCCTCCGACAGCTCGGATCGGTCGCCGGAAGGCCGTCAACGCCAAGGCTCACCTGAGCCGCATGCCGTAAGTCGCTCCGGCCGGCGGCGGATCGTCCTTCAGCTCGCTGCTGCAGGGCCCTTCCGGCGCCGGATGGACGCGATCGCGACCGCCACGAACGCGAGCATCGTGCCGATGATCGTGGTCGTGTGCACTCCTCCACCGTCGCCGGGGAGGAACAGGTCGAGGGCGAGGGCGCTGAGCGTCTGGCCGGCGACCGTGCCGAGTCCGAGGATCAGCACGCCCGTGTGCTCCACGAGGTAGGCGGCCACGGCGATGAAGACGCACCCGATGGGACCGCCGAGATAGAGCCACGGCTCCGTCGGGAAGGCATCGGGCGGGCCGACGATCGCGATGTGCACCACGGCAGCGATCCCCAGGGCGATGGTGCCGACGACGAAGTTGATCGCGGTCGCGGCGAGTGTGCTCTGGGCGCGGACCCGCACCCGGCCGTTGACGGCCTGCTGCCAGGAGACGCCGAGCCCGGCGATGAGCGGGAGCACGAGCATCCAGAGCGGGATGTCGCCGCCGAATTCGCCCGAGACTGCGAGACCGACGGCCACGAGAGCGATCGCGGCGCCGATGACGCGTGGCGCCGTGAGGTACACGCGTCCTCCCGGGCCGAAGCCGACGCGGTCGAGCAGGAGGCCGCTCGTCGTCTGCCCGGCTACGACGGCGACCGTGAAGAGCGCGACGCCGAGCGCCGCTGCCGTGAGCCCCTGCGACAGGACGAGGAACGCGCCGGCCGTGCCGCCGAGGACCGACCACCACGGCAGTTCGTGCGCCCGGACGGCGTGCACGACGGTGCGGATGCCGGTGCGGCCGACCTTCGACACGCCGAGTGCGACGAGGAGGACGACGAGCCCTCCCCCGAAGGAGATCGCCGCTGCAAGGAAGCCGTCGTCGAGCCGCGCTCCGAGCTGGCCGTTGATCCTCGCCTGGACGGCGATGAGGGCTCCGCTCCCGATAGCGATGAGGAGGGCGAGCCAAGCGGGGAAGGTACTGCGATGTTCGTGATTCATATGAGCCGACGACGGGACTTGAACCCGTAACCTACGCTTTACAAGAGCGTTGCGCTACCAATTGCGCCACGTCGGCGAGACCGCTCAAGCATATCGGGTGCATCGCCATGACGCAGAACCGGCCGCCTCCCGAAGGAGACGGCCGGCAGCACACGATCGATTCGGGCGATCAGCCGTTGACAGGCGATTCGCTCTGCGTCGCCGTGGGAGTCGGAGTCGGTGCATCGGTCGACGTCGGCTCGCTCGAGACGGCGAGGATGAACGCTGCGAACTGCTCCGGGTCGGTGAGCGATCCGGTGTACTGCTTGCCGTTCACGAGGATCGTCGGCGTGCCGTCGACCTTCTTGACGTCGGTGTCGGGCAGGGGGCCGCTGCGCGCACGGTTCGTGGCGTCCTTGACCCACGACTTGTACGTGCCCTCGTCGATGCAGGTGTTGATCTTCGACACGCTCCCGGAGACGACGCCCTTGGCGATGTCCTTGATCTGCGCATCCGTCAGACCCTCGGTGTTCTCCGCCGGTTGCTTCTCGAACATCGCCGTGTTGAAGGCGAAGAAGTCGTTCGGCGAGTTCTCGACGACGCACGCGGCGGCGTTCGACGCGCGCAGTGAGTACTGCGTGCCGAGCGAGGCGTTCGTGAGCGTCGCGAGCGGGTGCACCGTGTAGGTGGCCGCGCCGGCGTTCAGCCAACCGGCGATCTGCTTGGCGTTCGTGGTCTCGAACTGCTTGCAGTAGGGGCAGAGGTAGTCCTGGTAGACGCGGATGTCCACGTTCTGCGGGCCGGGCGTCGCGCCATCGGTGGGGGTGGCGGACGGTTCCTCCGGCGTCTCGGCGCTGGCAGAGGGGGACGGCGTGGTGTCGGTCTGCACAGCGCCGACGACCTTCAGGTCCTGACCGACCGTGAACCCGTCGTTCTGAGCGGCCGTGGGGACAGGGCCGTCCGGCTTGATCGAGGAGACGATGATGACCGCCACGACCGCCACGATCGCGAGTGCGCCGACGATGATGCCGCCCTGGAGCAGGAACCGGTTGCGACGCTCGCGTTTGCGCTGCTGCTCGCGCAGCACCCGCGCTTTCTCGCGTGCCGCATCACGGCGTTCGTTCTTGGATGGGCGGCTTGATCCGGCGCCAGACATTGATCCTCGTTTCGGGGGGTCGTAGGACGCGAGATCGACGCGCCAAACATGTCGATGGTAGTGCGGTTCTCTGGGAGAGCGCCAAACCAGGCAGTGAGATCGCTGAATGATCGCGACATCCGTGGCAACATTCGCTGCGACACGCTCCGGCTCGTCTCTCCCGGAATCCGCTTGGTCCACCTCCCGAAATTCGCCTGGAGATCTCAGTCGGGCATGGCATACTGGATCCGCGCACGCGACACTGTCGACGCGTTCGCGTCCATTCACAACGGATCGTCCGGCACGTACCTGCCGGTGAAGGAGAAACAATCATGGCGTCAGTGACGTTCGATAACGCAACCCGTGTCTACCCGGGCGGCACCCGTCCCGCAGTGGACAAGCTCAACCTCGAGGTCGCCGATGGCGAGTTCCTCGTTCTCGTCGGCCCGTCCGGCTGTGGCAAGTCCACCTCCCTCCGCATGCTCGCCGGCCTCGAAGAGGTCAACGACGGCCACATCTTCATCGGCGACCGCGACGTGACCGACGTTCCGCCGAAGGACCGCGACATCGCCATGGTGTTCCAGAACTACGCGCTGTACCCCCACATGACCGTCGCTGAGAACATGGGCTTCGCGCTCAAGATCGCCGGCGTCGGCAAGGAAGAGCGCGCCACCCGCGTGCTCGAGGCCGCTCGCCTCCTCGACCTCGAGGACTACCTGACCCGCAAGCCGAAGGCCCTCTCCGGTGGTCAGCGTCAGCGCGTCGCCATGGGTCGCGCCATCGTGCGTCAGCCCCAGGTCTTCCTCATGGACGAGCCGCTGTCGAACCTCGACGCCAAGCTCCGCGTCCAGACCCGTACGCAGATCGCTTCACTGCAGCGTCGTCTCGGCGTCACCACGGTCTACGTCACGCACGACCAGACTGAGGCCCTCACCATGGGTGACCGCATCGCCGTGCTCAAGGACGGCCTCCTCCAGCAGGTCGGCACCCCGCGCGACCTGTACGAGAAGCCCGAGAACGTGTTCGTCGCCGGCTTCATCGGCAGCCCGGCCATGAACCTCTTCCAGGGCGAGGTCGCCGACGGCGGCGTCAAGCTGGGCGGCTACATCATCCCCGTCGAGCGCGAGATCGTCGCAGAGGCACCGTCGAAGCACGTCACGGTCGGCGTCCGCCCCGAGGACATCAGCGTCTCGAGCGTCGCCGGTTCCGGCATCGAAGTGACCGTCGACCTCGTCGAGGAGCTCGGCGCCGACGGTTACCTCTACGGCCACACCGAGGTCGGCGGCAAGCGCACCGACATCGTGGCCCGCGTCGACGGCCGCAACCACGCGCACATCGGCGACACGGTCTTCCTGGCCCCCACGTCGAACCACGTGCACGCGTTCGACTCGGAGTCGGGCGAGCGCCTCGGCAACAAGCCGGTCGTGTCCTCCTCCCACTAAGGTCCATCACTGTGGTCGAGCGGTCGTTTCCCGACTGCTCGGCCACAGTCGTTTAAGGAGCACATCGCTCAATGTCCGGCGCACTCAACATCACCGCGGCCACCGTCGATCCGGCCCTGCTCGATCTCCCGTGGCAGTTGCCACTCGATCAGTGGCCCAACGAGACCATCGCATCGCTGCCCAAGGGCATTTCACGGCACCTCGTCCGCTTCGCGAACCTCTCCGGGTACGTCATCGCCGTCAAGGAGACCACGACGGAGATGGCGAAGGGCGAGTACGACATGCTGCGCACCCTGCAGCGTCTCGACATCCCGTGCGTCGACCCGCTCGCGGTCATCACGAACCGGTCGGACAAGAAGGGGCGTGAGCTGCCGAGCGTGCTCGTCACGAGGCACTTGAAGTTCTCGCTCCCCTACCGCGCACTCTTCCAGGGCACGCTGCGTCCCGACACCGCCACGCGGCTCGTCGACGCCCTCGCGGTGCTCCTCGTGCGCCTGCACATGATCGGCTTCTTCTGGGGCGACGTCTCGCTCTCCAACACGCTCTTCCGCCGTGACGCCGGTGCATTCGCCGCATACCTCGTCGATGCGGAGACCGGCAAGCTGTACGAAGGCGGGCTGTCGAACGGTCAGCGCGAGAACGATCTGGAGATCGCCCGCGTCAACATCGCCGGTGAACTCCTCGACCTCGAAGCCGGCGGCCGCGTGGACGCCGAGCTCGACCCGGTGACCGTGAGCAACGGGATCGTGGCCGCGTACCGTTCCCTGTGGAAGGAGCTCACGGGCTCCGAGTCCTTCGACGCCTCGGAGCGTTGGCGGATCACGGAACGCGTGGCCAGGCTCAACGATCTCGGCTTCGACATCGAGGAACTCGCCATCAAGACGACCGATGAGGGCTCGACGGTCCGCATCCAGCCGAAGGTCGTCGACGCCGGTCACCACCAGCGTCGCCTGCTGCGGCTCACGGGTCTCGACGCCGGCGAGAACCAGGCCAGGCGCCTCCTCAACGACCTGGACGCGTACTCGGCGTCATTCGGCAAGGACAGCTTCGACGAGGAGCGGGCCGCGCACGAGTGGCTCATCCGAGTCTTCGAACCGGTCGTCAAGGCGATCCCCCGCGAATTGCGCGGCAAGCTCGAGCCCGCGGAGATCTTCCACCAGCTGCTCGACCACCGCTGGTACCTCGCTCAGGAGGAGTCGCGCGACATCCCCCTCGCCGAGGCCGTGGGGTCCTACATCAACACGGTGCTGCGGCACCGTCGCGACGAGGCGACGATCATCGCCCCTCCGACCGAGAACATCACGCTCCCGATCGGCACGATCACGACCGGCCCTGTCGACTGGCGGGATCTGGTCTAGGAAGCTGCCCTCACGCACTTCGACAGGCTCAGTGACCGGACCGACAGGCCCCATACTTCGACAGGCTCAGTGACCGGACCGACAGGCCCAGAGACCGGACCGACAGGCCAGTGGCTGGATAGACAGGCCCCATACTTCGACAGGCTCAGTGACCGGACAACCGGTCCCTGAGCCTGTCGAAGGGGTGCTGCGTTCCTACTGCTACTTCTTCTTCACGCGCTTCGTGAGCGTGCCCTCGCCACGACGGCGGGCGATCTCGTACAGCGTGACGCTCGCGGCGATGCCGGCGTTGAGCGACTCGGTCGCCTGCGAGATCGGGATGGACACGACGGCGTCGCACGTCTCGGTGACGAGACGCGAGAGGCCCTTGCCCTCGCTGCCGACGACGACCAGGATCGGTCCGTCCGCGAGCTCGAGACCGGGCAGGGAGACGTCGCCATCGCCATCGAGGCCGATGACGAAGACGCCGCGCTCCTTGAACGCCTTGAGGGTCTGCGTGAGGTTCGTCGCCATGGCCACGGGCGTGCGTGCCGCGGCTCCCGCCGACGTCTTCCAGGCGGAAGCCGTGAGGCCGACGCTGCGACGCTGGGGCAGGATGACGCCGTGTCCGCCGAACGCGGCCGTGGAACGGATGATCGCTCCGAGGTTACGCGGGTCGGTGATGCCGTCGAGGGCGATGAACAGGGGCGTCTGGCCCTTGGACAGCACCTGGTCGAGCAGCTCGATCGGGTGCGCGTACTCGTACGGCGGCACCTTGAGCGCGACGCCCTGGTGCACGGAGTCGAAGCCGGCCATGCGGTCGAGCTCCGGCCGCATGACCTCGAGCACGGGGATGCCCCGGCGCGTGGCGAGCGTCATGATCTCTTTGACGCGGTCGTCCATCTCGATGCGGGTCGCGAGGTACAGCGTGGTCGCGGGAATCTTCGCGCGGAGCGCTTCGAGCACCGAGTTGCGACCCGTCACCACCTCCGACTCGTCGCCAGCCTTGGGCTTGCGCGCGCCACCGGCACCGGAGCCCTGACGGCCCGCGACCTTCGGCTTGGACGCGGCATGGGGGCCCGCTGCAGCGGCGTACCGCTCCTGAGCGGCCTTGCGCTTGCCGGCTGGGTGCCAGGCACGGTCTTCGGCCTTGGGGGTCGGCCCGCGACCCTCGAGCGCCTTGCGGCCGAGGCCGCCGGTGCCCTTGAGCGGGCCCTTCTTGTTCTTCTTCATGCCGCCGGGGCGGCCTGCACTATTCGCCACTTAAACTCCAATGTGCTCCGGACGGTGTGTCTTCGATGGTAATGCCGGCCTCCGTGAGTTCGGCGCGGATCCGGTCGGCCGCGGCGAAGTCTTTGGAGGCCCTGGCGTCTGCCCGGTCCGTGAGCAAGCGCTCCACGAGCGCAGACAGCGCGCCGTGGGCAGTCGACGATCCCGCGTCCGACCACAGGGGGTCGAGCGGGTTGATGCCGAGGATGTGGGTCATGCTGACGACGGCGAGCGCGGCGACGGATGCGCCTGCTTCGTCATCGGCGTCGAGGGCTGCATTGCCCACGCGGACGGTGTCGTGGACGGACGCGAGGGCACGCGGCACGTTGAGGTCGTCGTCCATCGCGATCGTGAATGCTTCCGGCAGGGCGCTGTCGATCGATCGGGCCGCCTCGATGGACTCCGCGGGAAGGAGACCGGTGCGGACGGCGCGGTCGAGGAAGCCCTCGATGCGACCGAGCGCGGCTTCCGCTTCGACGAGGACGCCTTCGTGGTAGTCGAGCGTGGAGCGGTACTGCGCGGCGCCCAGGTAGTAGCGCACGACGAGCGGGCGGGCTGAGCCGAGGAGGTCGGCGGCGAACACGGAGTTGCCGAGCGACTTCGACATCTTCTGTCCGCCGACGGCGACGAGGCCGTTGTGCAGCCAGTAGGTGGCGAACGGGTCGCCTGCCGCGGTCGACTGCGCGAGCTCATTCTCGTGGTGCGGGAATCGGAGGTCGAGGCCGCCCCCGTGGATGTCGAACGCGGAGCCCAGGTAGGAGGTGGCCATGGCGGAGCACTCGATGTGCCAGCCGGGGCGGCCGACGCCCCAAGCGGAGTCCCACTGGGCCGAGACGGGCTCGTCCGCCTTCGCGCCCTTCCAGAGGGCGAAGTCGCGGGGGTCCCGCTTGCCACGTGGATCGGAGTCGGTCGCGGCTTCCATGTTGTCGGCCTGCTGACGGGTCAGTTCGCCGTAGCGCGGCCACGAGGCGGTGTCGAAGTAGACGTCGCCGGAGCCGTCCGGAGCCGGGTACGCGTGTCCGCGCTCGATCAACCGTTCGATGATGCGCTGCATCGCCGTGATGTTCGCGGTCGCTCGCGGTTCGTAGGTGGGTGGGAGGATCCCGAGAGCGCGGTAGGCGTTGGTGAACTCGAGCTCGTAGCGGTAGGCGAGCGCCCACCACTCCTCGCCTTCGAGCGCGAAGCCGCCTTCGACGCC
The DNA here is from genome assembly GCF_050587525.1 of Plantibacter lichenum. Taxonomy (NCBI): domain Bacteria; kingdom Bacillati; phylum Actinomycetota; class Actinomycetes; order Micrococcales; family Microbacteriaceae; genus Plantibacter; species Plantibacter lichenum. The sequence continues at coordinate 34,632 of NZ_JBOBFT010000007.1, forward strand.
TGCTGCCGCGTTGATGAGGATCTTGTCGTCGATGTCCGTCACGTTGCGCACGAGGGTGACGCGGTAGCCGCTGCGCGTCAGCCAGCGACGGAGCTGGTCGTAGACGAGGGCGCTCCGCAGGTGCCCGATGTGGGGCGACGACTGCACGGTGGGTCCACAAACGTAGATCCCGGCTTCGTTCGGTCGAAGCGGCACGAAGTCGCGCAATTCCTGCGCTTTCGAGTCAGAGAGTCGGAGAGCCACCCCATGAGTTTAGTCGGAGGCTCACGGCACAATGGTTTCCATGACGAGAGGCGGAGTCGACCAGGTTCACGCTTCGCCCCCGCGCGGGTCGTCGGAGGAGGGCGATTCCATGACGGTCAGCCGTGTCGGTCCGGCCCGAGCACAACGTGAGACCACAGCGATGCTCCGGTCACGGCTGCTCGCGCACGGCCTCGTCGGCGAACGACTGAGAACTCCTGCGGAGGTCGTCGGTCGGCTCCTCGCCGTCCAGGCGCAGGACTTCGCCTCGGGCCTCTGGGCTGTGGGCGTCCGCGCCCAGGGCTCGACCGTCGCCTCGGTCTCGGCCGCCCTCGACTCCGGTGAGGTTGTCAGGACCTGGCCGATGCGCGGCACCCTCCACCTCGTTCCCGCGGAGGACGCGGGGTGGATGGTGGGGGTTGCGGCCTCCCGCGTGCTCTCGGGGATGGCGGGACGGCATCGGCAGCTCGAACTCGACCAGGCGGACTTCGACACCGCCCGCGGCGTCGCCGAACGGCTCCTCGGCGGCGGAGGCAGGGCCACGCGCGACGAGTTCATGGCAGCGCTCCAGAACGCGGGCATCCACACGACCGGCCAGCGCGGTCCGCACCTGATCGCAACGCTCGCGATGACGAGCCTCGTGTGCTGGGGACCCACCGCGACCACGACGACCACCCAGCAGCAGTCGCTCGTGCTCACCGAGGAGTGGATCACGTCCCCTCGCTCCCTCGACCCCGACGAAGCACTCGGCGAGTTCGTCTTCCGCTACCTCGACGGCCACGGACCCGCCACTGTGAAGGACTTCGTCTGGTGGTCGAAGCTCACGGTCGCGCAGGCGAAGCGCGGCTGGGCCGTGGTGCAGGACCGGCTCGTCGAGCAGATCGTCGGCGGCGTCTCGACCTGGACCACCACACGAGCAGCGGCGGCCGACGAAGCGGCCAAGGCTTCCGGCGCCGTCGGAATCCCCCGCGTCCTCGCCCTCCCCGGCTTCGACGAGTACCTCCTGGGATACACCAACCGCGATCCGGTCCTCCCGCCCGAACACGCCTCCCAGATCGTCCCGGGCGGCAACGGCGTGTTCCTGCCCCTCATCACGGTCGACGGTCGCATCGTCGGCACGTGGCGGCGACGGGTCGCGAAGGACCGCGTCACGATCACGCCCGTGCCGTTCGCGCCGCTCTCCGGTCGTGCGCGCACCGGATTCGCAACGGCGGCCAAGGGCTACGCGAGGTTCCTCGGCCTCGATGCGGTGCTCGCCGAGGCGGAGGTTCTGGAAGAGACGGTATTGGGCGACGCCTGAGGTACTGGGCGACGCCTGAGGTACTGGGCGACGCCTGAGGTACTGGGCGACGCCTGAGCCCGCGGCCCGCTGCTTCCGCCGCCTGTACTCAGACCGCGCGGACGAGCGCCGTCGCGACGGCCGTCACGCCTTCGCCGCGACCGGTGAAGCCGAGGGCGTCCGAGGTCGTCGCGGCGACGCTCACCGGCGCGCCGACGAGACCGCTCAGGAGCGCTTCCGCCTCCGCACGACGGCTTGAGAATCTTGGCTTGTTGCCCACGAGCTGCACGGCGACGTTGATCGGCGCGAAGCCGGCGTCGGCCAGACGGGTGATGCAGGCGCGGAGGAAGACGTCGCCGTGGGCGCCGGCGAACTCCGGGTCCGCGGTGCCGAAGACCGTTCCGATGTCGCCGAGCCCGGCGGCCGACAGCAACGCGTCGACGATCGCGTGCGCGACCGGATCGCCGTCGCTGTGCCCGGAGAGACCAGGCTGGTCCGGCCAGGAGAGTCCTGCGAGCCAGAGGGGCGCGTCATCGGCGAACGCGTGGACGTCGATGCCGATGCCGGTCCGGATGTCGAACAGCGCGCTCCTGGGCGCACGCGTCTCGATGGCTTCTGGCGCCGCGCGCTTCGCGACGACCTGTTCGGCCCGCTCAGCATCCCACGGCGTGGTGATCTTGAACGCGGTGGCTTCGCCGGCGACCGTCGCCACCTGGTGCCCCGCCGCGGCGTACAGCGCCGCGTCGTCCGTGTACTCGCGATCGGCCCTGCGGTACGCCTCGACGAGCGATGCTCTCGGGAAGCCCTGCGGGGTCTGCACCGCGGCGAGCGCGGACCGGTCGACGGTCTCTTGCACGAGCCCCTCGGCATCCACGCGCTTGATCGTGTCCGCGACGGCGAGCCCGGGCACGGCGCCCCAACCCGTGCTGCGGACGAAGGCCACGACGGCGTCGAAGAGCGTCGACGGCGTCAATGCACGGGCCGCGTCGTGCACGAGCACGGTCTCGACCGACGGCCACAGGGCTGCGAGTCCCCGTGAGACCGACTCCTGCCTGCTGTCGCCGCCTGCAACGACGCTGACGTAGTCGAGTGCCCGACCGGCGGCTCCTCGCGCGATCGTCTGCGCTTCACCGACGCGATCGGCCGGCACGACGAGGACCACCTGAGCGGGCTCGGCCATGCCGAACACACCGTCGAGCGATGTCTCGAGGATCGTGCTCGAGCCGAGCCCGACGAACGCTTTCGCGATGCCGGCGCCGAGGCGGGTTCCGCTTCCGGCCGCCACGACGATGACACCGACGGTTGGTTCAGGCAACTCGCTCATGGTCAGAGCCTAGCTGTGGTTCACGCAGCCGCTCAGGACGCGAAGCGCAGCAACTCAGGACGCGAGGCGCAGCGACTCAGGACGCCAGGACCTCGTCGAGCACGGTCGAGGCGCTCTCCTCATCGGTCTTCTCAGCGAGGGCCAGCTCGGAGATCAGGATCTGACGGGCTTTCGCGAGCATGCGCTTCTCGCCGGCCGAGAGTCCCTTCTCCTGATCGCGGCGCCACAGGTCGCGAACGACTTCGGACACCTTGATGACGTCGCCGGAGGCGAGCTTCTCGAGATTGGCCTTGTACCGCCTGGACCAGTTGGTGGGCTCTTCCGTGAACGGTGCGCGGAGCACTTCGAACACGTGGTCGAGGCCGTCGCGGCCGATGACGTCCCGGACGCCGACCAGATCGACGTTCTCGGCGGGAACCTCGATCACGAGGTCGCCTTGGGTGACGCGGAGCTTCAGGTACAGCTTCTCTTCACCCTTGATGATTCGGGTCTTGACCTCGGTGATGGTCGCTGCCCCGTGATGCGGGTAGACGACGGTTTCTCCAACTTCAAACAGCATTGAATGGATCCCTTCAGCGCCTACTAGAATACCACACCGCCCCTTTTCGGAGCCGGGCGGGACGCGCATCGTCGGCGGTCGCGGGGACGCCCGCACGAACTGGGGGCCAGCCGTGGGATACACTCGAAACGCATCCCGGGTGAGCGGCACTCGTCACGCCCGGGGAAGTCATCCCTGGGAGGTTTTGTGAAGGCGCGTATCGTCGCATCGATCGCTTTGGCCGGTGCTCTGGCTCTGGGCACGGCGGGTTGCAACCTGATCGCCCCACAGGCGACCACCAAGCACTACGACGCGAGCGACGGCGTCGGTGTGACCGTCGGCAAAGTCGACGTCCGCAACGCGCTGATCATCTCCGATGACGGCGAAGTCGGCAACCTCGTCTTCAGCGTCGCCAACCAGGACGAGCGCGCACACACCGTGCTCATCGAGGTCGAAGGCGTCGACGAGAAGCTGCAGGTCCTCGCGAAGCCGGGTCTCACAACCTTCGACGGCAAGAACGGCGACGACCCCGTTCGGATCGAGAACCTCGGCGCCAAGCCGGGTGCGGTCATCCGCGTCTTCTTCCAGTACGGCACCGAGACCGGCGCGGACGCACTCATCCCGATCCTCGACGGCACGCTCTCCGAGTACTCCGACCTGGTTCCGTCTGAGGCTCCGAGCCCCACGATGACGCCGACGCCGAGCGACCTCTCGACTCCGGCGGCCGGCTAGTCACCTGGTCTCCAGTACCACAGTTTTCCGGCACTCTCGCGAAAGGGCGGGGCCTCATCGGCCCCGCCCTTCGTCGTTCACCTGTCGCCTACGCCTCGAAGCGGTAGCCGAGGCCACGCACGGTCACGAGCATGACGGGCTCGGACGGATTCGCCTCGATGCGCGAGCGGATGCGCTTGATGTGGACGTCGAGCGTCTTCGTGTCGCCGTAGTAGTCGCTCCCCCACACGCGATCGATCAGCTGTCCGCGCGTGAGCACACGGCCGGCGTTCCGCAGGAGCAGTTCGAGGAGCTCGTACTCCTTCAACGGCATCGGGATCGGGCCGCCGTTCACCTCCACGACGTGGCGTTCGGTGTCCATCCGCACGGTGCCGGCTTCGAGGACGACCTCGTCGACGGCCTGCTCGGTGTCGACGCGACGACGGAGCACGGCGCGGATGCGGGCCAGCAGTTCACGGGTCGAGTACGGCTTGGTGACGTAGTCGTCGGCTCCCAGTTCCAGTCCGACGACGATGTCGACCTCGGAGTCCTTCGCCGTGAGCATGATGATGGGCGTCGTCGAGACGGCGCGGATCTGCCGGCACACCTCGGTTCCCGGGATGCCCGGGAGCATGAGGTCGAGCAGCACGAGGTCGGCGCCGCGAGCCGTGAACGACTGCACGGCGGCGGGTCCGTCCTCCGCGACTTCGACTTCGTAGCCCTCCCGTTCGAGGAGATAGCTCAACGGTTCACTCAGGGCGGCTTCGTCTTCGACGAGCAGGATGCGGGTCACTGGGTTCTCCTTGCGGTGCCGGTGGTGAGATCCTCCGGCGGGGTGGTCGCTTTCGGCAGGCGGATGGTGAACGTGGAGCCGCGGCCGAGCTGTGACCACACCTTCACCTCGCCGCCGTGGTTCTGGACGGTGTGCTTGACGATGCTGAGCCCCAGGCCCGTGCCGCCCGTGTGGCGGGAGCGGGCCTGGTCGACGCGGAAGAAGCGTTCGAAGACGCGGTCTCGGTCTTCATCGGGTATCCCGACGCCCTGATCCGTGACAGCGATCTCGACGACGCCGGCCACGTCACGGGCACCGATGCCGACGTTGGAACCGCTCGGCGAGTAGTGGATGGCGTTCGAGATGAGGTTGTTGACGGCGACCACGAGCAGGGTCTCGTCTCCGTAGACCTCGAGTCCCTTGCCGCCTTTGACCGAGAGGCCGACGCCGATCGATTCCGCGGTCACCCGGTTCTGGTCGACCGCGGCTGCGAGGACCCGGTCGACGGCGACGAGCTCCGGCTGATGCAGAGCGTCCTCCGCCTGGAGACGGGACAGGTTGATGATCTCCCCTGTCATGCGGGTGAGCCGTTGCGATTCCGTGGCGAGCCTGGCCGCGAACTTCTTGACCCGCTCCGGGTCCTCCGCGGCACTGTCGAGCGCTTCGGAGAGGAGTCCGATCGCGCCGATCGGCGTCTTGAGTTCGTGGCTGATGTTCGCGATGAAGTCACGACGCACCTCATCGAGGCGGCGGGCCTCCGTGTGGTCCTCGGCGATGAGGAGCACGTATCGCGTGCCGAGACGGGCTCCCCGGACGGACAGGCTGCGAGTGGATTCCCCGAATCGTCCGAGTGCGAGCTCGACGGGTCTCGTGATCGCTTCGCCCGTGCGACGCACTTCGGCCGCGAGCTCCACGAGGTCCTCCTGCGACAGCACGCGGTCGCGGACGAGGCCGAGCGCGAAGGCCCCGGGTGAGGCCTTCAGCACATTGTTCGAGGGGTCCAGGACGATGCCTGCGCTGTCGAGTGCTTCGAGCACCTGGTCGACGCCGTCTGGAACGACGGGGTTGACCACACTCGCCGACCGCTGCCCGCTCCGAACCGCGACCAGAATGAGGCTGACGAATCCGGCCCCGACGATGAGGCCGAGTGCCAACGCGATCAGCACCAACCACATGGTGTCCATGGGTACCACGTTAGCCTCCCCGGCGCAGCACGAAGTTGCACGTACCGCCCGATGTTCGTGACTGTTCACGCTTGGGGCACCAACTGTTAACCTTGGTTCGGCATCATCGGCGGAGCGGGCACACGCCTGCCAACCGCCAGGTCACGGAAGGACGGAACCCACAGACATGCGCGAGGTATTCCAGCAGTCACTGCGAGAGGTTCAGGATCGCCTCGTCGAGATCTCCGAACTGGTGACCATTTCCATCGAGAAGGCCACGCGCTCATTCGGTGAGTCCGACGTCGCGATCGCCGAAGAGGTCATCGAGAACGACAACCGGATCGATCAGCTCGCCGTCGAACTCGACGAGCTCGCGATCGACATCCTGGCCCGCCAGCAGCCCGTCGCACGCGATCTCCGCATCGTCGTGAGCGCCCTGCGCATCAGTGCTTCGCTCGAGCGCATGGGCGACATGGCCGAGCACATCGCTCAGCTGTCGCGATACCGCTTCCCGGACAAGGCTGTGCCGAAGGGTCTCCGTTCCACGTTCGCGGAGATGGGCCGTCTCGACGTGTCCATCGCCCACAAGCTCACCGAGCTCCTGCGCACGCAGGACCCGCGCATCGCCGATGAGATCCGCAATGACGACGACGACGTGGACGAACTCCACGCGAGCGTCTTCGAGAAGGTCCTCGGCGAATCCTGGAAGGGTGCTTCCGTCGCGACCGTCGATGCGACGCTGGCCTCCCGCTACCACGAGCGTTTCGCCGACCATGCCGTGTCGATCGCAAAGAAGGTCCAGTACCTCGCGACGGGCGACTGGATCCCGGAAGAGACGCAGCCGACGAACACGATCTGATCGTTCTCGCGGAGATCGTTCGACCCGCCTCGATCGTTCGACCCGCGCGATTCATTCGACTCACGCGATTCATTCGACTCACGCGATTCATTCGACTCACGCAGACGCGCCGATGAGCGGTGCCGGAGCCTTCGGGCCCGGCACCGCTCTCGTCGTCTCAGGACGTTCGCGGTTCAGCGATCACGCATCGCTGCGGCGACGTCCGATGAGGAACGCTGCGGCTCCGAGGAGCAGCAGCACGGTGACGGCACCGAACAGTGCGGTCGCTTCGACACCCGTGTCAGCGAGCGCCGGAGCGCTGGAGCCGCCATCCGTGCGAGCCGACGCGAACGCCTGCACCGACGCGGCCGTCGTGACGGTCGTCGTGGGGACGGCCGGGGTCACCGGCGTCACCGGTGTTCCGGGGTCCACCGGGCCGGTGGGGTCCGTCGGATCCGTCGGGTCCGTCGGGCCCACCGGTCCGGTTCCCGGTCCCTCGGTCGTCGAGTCGCCGATCACAGAGATGGCGTTGCCGCCGATCGTGATCGGAAGCCCGATGTCCGCGAGGATCTGGTTGCCGCCCAGCAGCCCGTCGTCACCCGAGGTGATGCCGCCGCCGCTGGTGCCGCTGCCGCTGTTCTGCGGGCTGGTTCCAGTGCCGGTCCCAGTGCCGCTCGAGGACGAATCCCCGACGACGCTGATCGCGTTGCCTGTTGCGGTGATCGGCGCCAGCACGTCCGCGAGGACCTGGTTGCCGCCGAGCAGTCCGTCGTCACCCGATGTCACGGGTGCCGCAGCACTCCCGCCCGTCCCTGCGGAAGCGCCGACAGGAGCCGAAGTCGCACCCGTCCGGCTCGACTCCGAGTCACCCAGAACCGAGATCGCGTTCCCGGTGATGGTCACCGGAATCGAGACGTTCGGCAGGATCTGGTTACCGCCCAGCAGTCCGTCGACACCGGAGGTCACCGGCATCCCCGCGCTTTCGTCGGTGCCGGTTCCTGATGCCCCGCTCGGAGCCGGAGCCGTGATCGGCTGTTCGGATTCCGAATCTCCGAGCACCGAGATGCCGTTGCCGGAGATCGTGATCGGAATCGTCACGGTCGGGGCGACCTGGTTCCCTCCAGCGACGCTCTCGTCACCACTGGTCGTGGGACCGGAGTTCACGGGTGCTGCCGGTGCAGGTGCTGCCGGTGCCGCCGGCTCCGCAGCGGGAGCAGGAGCGGACGATGCAGCGTCTCCGACGACGCTCACGGCGTTGCCGCTCACCTCGATGGGAACGCTGATCGGCAGATCCACCTGGTTGCCGCCAGCGATGCTGTCGTCACCCGACGTTGCTGCGGGTGCGGCGGGCTCGGGGTCGGCAGCGGGTGCGGCGGACTCAGCAGCAGGTTCGGCAGCTGGCTCAGCTGCAGGCTCAGCGGCAGTCGAGCTGGAATCCCCGACGACGCTCACGGCGTTGTCGACGATCGTGATCGGCAACTGGAGGACGGTGTCGACGAGGTTGCCGCCAGCGACGCTGTCGTCGCCGGAGGTCTCGGCCGCGTTGGCCGCCGTCGCGCCGAGGAGCGTCAGCCCCGCGACGAAGAGGCCGCAGTAGAGCCCCTTTTTCACATACGAATTCATGATGATTTCTCTCCTTGAAGAATGACGTTGGTTGCTCCCGGAAGGGAGACTTCGGTGCGTGTCCGCCGTGTGCAGGCGGAGTGCACCCGTCAGTCAGGAGAGGTGTCTGAGTCGAACGTGGGCGAGGACGGCAGGGTGTCGTCACTCGCGAGCGCTCTGAGGGTCGACGACAGGATGATGCCGTCGAAGTCGTTGGTCGCGTCCGCGACGGGGATTCCCGATGCTGCTCCGCCGGACGAGCCAGCGCCTGCAGAACCGGGGATCACGGCGACCTGGTCGACCGGGGCGCCTGGCCCCGCTGGTACGGGAGCTGCCGGCGCCGGCGCTGGGGCGCTGCCCGTCGCCGTCGCGGCGCCAGGGTCGCTCCCGGTGAGAAACGCCTGGTAGGCGGCGTCGAAAGCGCTCAGGGAGCCCGGAGAGGCCGTCTGGGACGGTGACGCCGCCACGTCGGCAGCCGCTGCGGCTGCGCCGAGCAGCGGCCCGATGCTGGGTTGCGTCGGCGTCGTGACTGTTCCGGCTCCCGGGCCTCCACCGGCGCCAGGGTCGACGACGGGCGGCTGCGGCACCACGGGAGCGCCGACATCGCCCACGGCCCCGACCACATCGCCCACCCCGGTGACCGTGTCGCTCACCGAGTTCGTCACGGTCTGCGTGAGGTCGGTGACCGGCGTGGAGCCGAGGGTCTGATCGACGACGGTGTTGACGACCGGCACGTCCGCGACGACGGAGTCCACGGTCTGCGTGACCGGCTCCACGACGTTCGTGCTGACGGCGTCGACAACCGATGACACGGCATCGAGCGGTTGTTCGAGGGAGCCGACGACGTTCGTCACGGCACCGAGCAGGGACGAACCGTTGCTGTCCGGAGCGGGTGCCGTCTCATCGGCGGAAGCGCTCGACGGGGAGGAGAAGATCGCGATGGCCGTGAGGGCTGCGGCGGCGAAACCCGTGAGAGCGAGCGCGCGCCACACCGGGAAGTGTGAGCGATCGACTGATTCGTCCATTGGAGCCACCCCCATTCGGGCTACACGTTCGTCACGATACGCCTCTCCTTCGCGAGAGTAAACCCCCAGTCGTCGGCCAGTTTGGCGTCGGGAATGACGTCGTGCATGGCGCCGGCGCAACACATCGCTCAGACCGGCCCGACAGCACGAAGCCCCGCCCTGATCAGCACGGTCACTGACGGGACGGGGTTCCGGACGATGCGGGAAGCGGTGTCGCTACTTCTTCTCACCCTGCGCTGCAACGGCTGCTGCGCCGGCCGCGGCCGCTTCGGGGTCGAGATAGACGGCGGGCCTCACGGGCGTGAAGTTCTCATCGAGCTCGTACACCAGCGGGATGCCCGTGGGGATGTTCAGCTCGGCGATCTCGTCGTCCGAGATGCCGTCGAGGTGCTTGACGAGAGCGCGCAGCGAGTTGCCGTGAGCGGTCACGAGGACGGTCTTACCTGCCGCGAGGTCGACGGTGATGTCGGACTCCCAGTACGGCAGCATCCGTTCGATGACGTCCTTGAGGCACTCCGTGCGGGGCAGTTCGCCGTCGATGCCGACGTAGCGCGGGTCGCCGGCCTGCGACCACTGGTTGTCGTCCTCGATGGGGGGCGGCGGCACGTCGAAGGAGCGGCGCCAGGTCTGGAACTGCTCGGGGCCGTACTCGGCGAGCGTCTGGGCCTTGTCCTTGCCCTGCAGAGCGCCGTAGTGGCGTTCGTTGAGGCGCCACGTGCGCTTGACCGGGATCCAGAGGCGGTCGGAGACCTCGAGGGCGAGGTTGGCGGTCTGGATGGCGCGGGTCAGCACCGAGGTGTAGAGCACATCGGGCGTGAGGCCGGAATCGGCGAGCAGTTCGCCTGCTCGCTTGGCCTCCGTGACGCCGAGTTCGCTCAGGCGGACGTCGACCCATCCGGTGAACAAGTTCTTCTGGTTCCAGTCGCTGTTCCCGTGGCGCAGCAGGATGAGTGTGTAGGTCTCAGGCATGTTCCCAGCATAGCGATCGAGGATGTCCGGCCGCTGGGCGCTGCACTGCGGCCGGCACTGTAGGCGGCACTGTGCGCAGCACTGCGGGCGGCACTGTGCGCAGCACTGCGGGCGGCACTGTGCGCAGCACTGCGGGCGGCACTGTGCGCGATCGCCCAGGAACCCCCTGCGAGAATGGACCAATGCCAGTTGGTTCCATCACCCGCGGAACGACCAATACGAATCGTCTCCGTCGAGTGGACCGTTGGATCGCGCACTCCCCCGTGCTTCGTCGCAGTCACGCGCCGCTCGTCATCGACCTCGGCTACGGGGCCAGTGGTGTGACCGCCTTCGAATTGCACCATCGACTCCGTCGCGCTCGGCCCGATGTCCACGTGCTCGGTCTCGAGATCGCTCCCGAACGGGTGCGCCGGGCGCAGGAGCAGTTGGAGCGCGTGCGCTCCGGTCGGACGGGCTTCCCCGCCGATGCAGCCGTCTCGTTCGCGCTCGGAGGGTTCGAGGTCCCGTTGGTCGACGGTCAGCGACCTGCGGTGATCCGTGCGTTCAACGTGCTGCGGCAGTACGACGAATCACAGGTTCCGGATGCGTGGCAGCGGATGACGTCGCGCTTGCAGCCGGGTGGCGTCCTCGTCGAGGGCACGTGCGATGAGATCGGTCGCGTTGCGAGTTGGATCGCCGTCGAGGCCGGTGGTCCTCGGACCTTCACGATCAGCCTGCGTTTGTCGGAGTTGGAGGTTCCGTCGATCGTTGCCGAACGACTTCCGAAAGCCCTCATCCACCACAACGTCCCGGGTGAGCCGATCCACGCGCTCCTCACGGAGCTCGATCGTCAGTGGCGGATGCATGCCGGTCTTGCCGTCTACGGCCCAGCTCAGCGGTGGATCGCCGCGGTCGGATCGTTGCGTGATGCCGGCTGGCCGGTGCTCGGCGGGAAGAGCCGCTGGCGGCTCGGCGAGTTGACGGTCCCCTGGGACGCTGTCGCACCCGTGTAGTTCGTCGGAGTCTCGGCTGGTATCGTCAGCCCGCAATGCCCTGCACTCAACACCCTGCAGTCAGCACCCTGGACCCCGTCGCGGATGTCTGCAGTCGCGATCGACGAGAACCGTCTTCGCTTCACGAACCGACACTTGCAGTGGTGTGTCCGTCGGAATCGTGAGGCTCCCACTCACCGCCGTCCACGGCGATCCTCCGTGTCGGAACTCGGCCGCGTAGTCCACCGACACCGTCACCATGTATCGACCGGCGGTGCCGAAGGTGTGGCTCGTCGGCGTCTCGCTGAACTCGCGGAGTCCGAGCTCCACCCACCCGGCTCCTCCGTCGGTGACGGTGTTCGTCGTTCCGTCGCCGTAGTCGAAGGAGTACGCGATGGGCGTGAAACGCACTTCCGCGAGTTGTCCGAGAAGTGTGCCCTCCCGGATGTGCACAGCGGCCGTGGCAATGACGTTGAGCGGCAACCGGACGACTGCCCAGCGGTCCGGTTGGGTTCGCAGGGAGGGAGTGTTCGGTGCGAACGAGGCGATATCTCGGATGGTCACCGCTGGTGCGGCAGGTGCATCGCTTCCGGGGCCTTCCGGACTCGGCGGTGCTCCGAAGGTGTAGCAGTCTCGGAAGCTTGCGTCGCAGGACTCACCGCCCGGGCTGATGCCTGAATCCGAGCCCGAACCCGAGTCACCAGAGCCGTGCGAGGAGTCGTCGCGGCTTCCTCCTCGGTTACCGTCTCGTCCCGGTCGGGTCGTCCCTGCGCCGATGTCGATGCTCCCGTTGCCGACGCATGCGCCTATGGCGAAGTCCGTGTCTAGGCAGCCTGCAGCAGTCGCTGCATTCGGCAAAGCCACTGACAGGATCGAGAGGAGGACACCCGCGGCGCACATAGATATTGCCCGCATCATTGCGCACACACAGAGAGATCATCCCAAGCAACTTTGTCAGAAACAACGTACGACTGTGAGACCGTGCTATCCATGGCTATACCCATGGCGATTCCGACCTGCAGAACACGCTCATCTGGCCGCCCAGGCGTTACAACCGACTGACCTTGGACATCGACGACATCCACATCGGCGAGGGTTACACACGCATAGATCGTGGCTATCGTTCCATGTTCATCCGGGGAGCTCGAACGGCTTTGCAATCTGGACTTGAGCAACTTTGTCTCGCCTACGAGCCTTCGTCCTTGCACCGCGAAGTCGTTATATCCCTCTGCTTCTTGCGCTGCCAATTCCGGAGTTGCAATCGTGCGAAGCCTCTCCGGTTCCAAGCCTCCATCGCGCAAGATCGCGTCCGAAACAACCAAGTACGCCCGGTACGTTTCCGTCGCGACCTGAAGCGCCTCTTCGTCGGAGGCGAACACCGGCGTCAACGTCTCGGACGGCGCACTGGTCGGTCGTGGCGCTGGTGGGACGCAGCCAGTGAGGCCTAAACCGACCACCATCACGACGACGGTCAGAGCGACGGTGGGGAACCTCTGTCTCGTTCGCATGGACAGCAACGCTATTCGGCGGAAGGGCCCGAAACCGCTTCTCCACAGCTTGGGTTTCGGATCGAGGGTGAGTTCGTGTTCGGCGTGTCCACACTTCGACAAGCTCAGTGACCGGGGCCGTCCGGTCCCTGAGCTTGTCGAAGGGTTGAGCCCACGGATCCGGGTCGTCCGCACTTCGACAGGCTCAGTGTCCGGGTGCGGCGTGGTCAGTGAGGCTCAGGGACCGGGTGGACGTGTTCAGGGACCGGGTGCGTCGCCGTCAGGTTCCGGGTGGGGTTCGAGGGGGTACCAGTCCGGAGGATCCGGTTCCGTGGTGAACACCTGACCACTCGGACTGATCCAATGCAGCACCCCGTCCGGGCCCGGCTTGAGGGACCAGTTGGTGTCGTGTTTGAGGTGGTGATGCTTCGGACACAGGTGCGCAAGGTTCTCCACGTTCGTTTCACCTCCCTCCGACCACGGGACCGTGTGATCCAGTTCGCACCCTTTCGCGAGGCGGTTGCAGCCCGGTGCTCGGCAGTGCGTGTCTCGGATCGCGAGGGCCCGTTTCATGTCCGCGGGTGGCACGTATCGTTCTCGACTGACCGAGAGGACCGTCCCGGTCTCCGGATGCGTCAGGATGCGAGTGAACGACTTCGCGTGCACGCTCAGCCTGACCGCGGTCTCCGGATCGATCGGACCGTAGCCTTCGAGGGAACCTGGTTGGTGTTCGTGGCCAAGGATCGTCAGCACCGGGACGGTCACGTGGACGGTGGGGATGATGCTGTCGGTGATGTCCTCGATGCTCGGGAGCGGACGGGTCGCGGTGCGGGGTTCAAGGGTCGGGAGTGTTTCGGCAGTCGGTAGTGAGGGCGCTGGCGTATCGGTCGTCGGGCCAGGTTCCGCGCTCGGGCGGCGCTCGTCGATACGGTCAAGGACAGCCACGTTCCGTGTTGGTGTGACCGCCGTGTCGTCCATGGACGCGGCGGGACGGGCTGGTGCTGACCGTGCCGCCCATGCCGGAACCTCATCATCCTCAACGGTGGGAGTGACTTGGGTGGGCACTGCGATTGTTGTGGGAGGGCCGGAGGACGCCGTGACGCCATACAGGAGGAGGCTCTGGGCGTTGTCGACCATCAACTGCGCACGCGTCCGCGGGTCACCGCCGCGTTGCGTGTTCGCGGTGAGGTCGGCGAGGCGGTTGTAGGCGGCAGTTGCGATGGTCGCGGTCGTGAGGATCGACAGCCACGACATGCCGTCCGGTGCCGGAGACAGGGTCACGTGGCGGTCCTGCCTGGCCCGGTGGTGACGGGTACCGATGGTCTCCGGGTGGAGCTTCTCCCGCAGCTGCCGGGCCAGCTGCTTCAGCTGCGCGGCCGTGCGGGTCTGCGCGAGAGGCAGGATCCGGGTCTCGAACTCTGCACGGTCCGCCGGGTCGACATCGGTCAGTTGCTCGACGATCACCCGGGCGTGCCCTGCGGAGATCGACCCGGCAGCCAACGCCGAAAGCGTGGTGGGGAGCTGGTCGACGAGGGCTTCGGACTCGGCGAGGCGGTGTTGGATCGTGCGCTCCGGAACCCTCGTCATCGCAGAGAGTTCCAGGTGCAGGGAGAGACGGGCGAGGTCCTTCGCCCGAGCCGGGGTCGTGCCGGGAGGAGCGAGCGTCAACGCGGTGAGGTCGGAGAGACGGGCGGCCTCGGCGAACAGGGTGGCCTTGCGTGCTTCGGCGGCGGCGATGCAGACGTCTTCCGCGACGATCTGCTCGCCGAGGCTCGCGAGACGAGCGGCGATCGCGTCCGGAGTCGAAGGTATGTCCACTCATCAAGAATACCAAGGAGACGTGTTCTAGAACAGGGGTTCGAAGAATCTGTGGAGAACTTCTGCGCGACTGGACCCCACACTTCGACAAGCTCAGTGACCGGAAGCCGGGCGCCAGTGCCCAGAAGAAGAACCCACTTCGACAGGCTCAGTGACCGGGAGCACAACACTTCGACAAGCTCAGTGACCGGGGACCACACTTCGACAGGCTCAGTGACCAGACCGGCAGGCTCAGGGACAGGGGAGGCCAGCGGGCGGGCACCGAGACAGGGTCAGAGCTCGGGGAGTGTGGCCTGCGCGTCGGCCGTCGACATGCCGGTTGCGGTCAAGAGGTCGACGACGTAGGGACGCAGCCCGAGCACGAGGTTCTGCTCCGAGATCGAAGCGGACTGCAGCATCGACGAAGGATCGAGGTGCTTCGCGATCTCCACGAGCGTCTGCCGAGCGACCGGCTGCTGGGCGATGTCACCGAGCGACTGCGACAGGATCCCGATCGCCACAGAGATGCGAGCGAGCAGATCGGCCGCCTCCGGACGCGGACGACCGTCACGGACGACGTAATCGATCCGCCTGGCGATGACCCGCAGATTCCTCGTCGCGAGATCCATCCCCGCCAACAGGGTCCGCTGCCGCTCCAAGTCGAACAGGGAACGACGGAGGAACGGCGACAGCTTCGCGATCGCGATGCCCGATTCGAGTGTGCCCCGCCACGCGTCGAGCGCCGGCTGCGTGGAACGGGCACGGATGAGTGCCCGATCCGCCTCGTCGAGGTCACCGAGGCGGAGCGCCGCGACGAGCGACGCGTTCGTGGCGACGTGCTCGTCGAGCAGCCGACGACCGTCGCGAAGAGCGGCCCGACGGGGATCCCGCGGGATGAGCGCCGTCGCGAGCAGGGCGAAGACACCGCCGATGAGCCCATCGACCGTGCGGACGAACGGACCACCGTCTGGCGCGGGAAGGAGCATCACGAGCGCGGACTGCACGGCGGCAGCGATCGCGAACGACGCCGCAGGAGAGAGGAACCGAGCGACCAGCAACGTCACGAACAACGCCACCGCCAGCTGCCACGTGCCCTGCCCGAACGCGAGCAGCAGGACTTCGGCGAGCGCGATGCCGACGCTCATCCCGACCGCCGTCTCGAGCACCCGCACAGGACGCGCGTCCCGTACGAAACCGAGGCTCGAGATCGCGACGGTCACCGAGAGGAGCGGAGCGGGATGCCCGAGCACATAGTGCGCGAACGCGTACGATGCGACGGCCGTCACCGTCACCTGGGTGACGGCGGGAGCCGAGTTCAGGACCCGCTGCCACGCGAGACCGAGCGCCAGCCGACGGCGCATCGCCGCAGTCCACCGGCTCGCGGGTCCGGCCGGGCCGGGAACTCCGGCTGCACCAGACGCACCAGACGCACCAGCTGATCCTTCGGGTCCGGCGGCATTCGAACCGGCCGAGGGATCATCGGCAGGCACGCCCGTCACCCCGCTCAGCGTCGGACGGCGCCGAGGCGAGGCAACCGGGGGACGTCGGCGACCGCGCCGGCATCACCGGGGACGATGACGTCCTGGGTGGCCGTCACGACACTGCCTCCGCCGTCGACGTACAGGACGGCGTCGGGGTCGGCCGTGCGCTTGATGACGGCGAGCGCGACCGGACCGAGCTCGTGGTGGATGGCACTCGACGTGATGTGGCCGAGGAGCTTGCGATCGGGAGCGGGAGCGTCGGTTCCGGGAGCGTCGACCGCAGAAGCCGCAGGAGCAACCGCGTCCGGAGCTTCCTCGAGAGCGCCTTCAAGCGCAGAAGCACCGGCAGCGCCACCAGCTGCAGCACCCCCAGCACCATCCTCACGCGTGAGCGGCGGACGAAGGAAGACGGCCGACCCGGGAGCGGGCAGCACCGAATCGGAGCCGTCGAGGAGCAACAGCACGAGGCGCCGAGGCGGGTGACCGAGGTTGTGCACCTTGGCGACCGTCTCCTGCCCGCGGTAGCACCCCTTGTTCAGATGCACGGCGCTCCGGAGCCAGTCGAGCTCGTGCGGGATGCTGCGCTCGTCGACCTCTGCGGCCAGACGCGGGCGCCAGGCGGCGATGCGCAGTGCTTCCGCGGCGAGGGACCCGGCGGCGGTCAGTTCTCCTGCACGGATGCGAGCGACGAGCGCGGGCAGATCGGCGCGCGGGACGATCGTCTCAGTCCACGTCCAGGTGGCGGCGGGGTGCTCGGCGCGCGCGTACTGGTGGCCTCCGACGGTGACGTCGCGCCAGGGGTCGTGCCAGACGAGCGGCGACCCGTTGGGGGACGCGGCGGCGAGTTCCAGCGCAGCGATGCCTCCGAGCACGGCGAACTGCTCCGTGACATCGGCGACCTCGACTCGCAGCATGAAGCGCATGCGATCGAGCCAGGCCCGGATCGGTTCGGCGTCCTCGGCCTCGGTGATGAGCCACACGGTCGTTCCGTCGTCGACCAGTTTCGCCTCGTGCTCGATACGTCCGTTGATGTCGAGGAAGAGCGTCTCCGTGGACTCACCGGGAGCGAGGCTGCGCAGCTCCTGGCTCGTGATGGAGTTCAGCCAGGTGAGGCGGTCGGGCCCCGTGACCGTGATGACACCACGGTTGGAGAGGTCGACGACCGCGGTCCCCTGCTCGATCTTGCGCTGCTCGATGTTGGGGCTGCCGTAGTGCGACGGCACCCCGTGGTCGATCGCTTCGGGCTGTTCGACAGCTCCGGGCAGGCCGAGGAACGGGGAGGAGGGCATGTCAGTCGACTTTCGCGAGGCGAGCGGACGCGTGCGTCCGCAGATCCTGCCCGAGGGCGGCGATGTCCCACGCCCAGAGCAGATGGTTCTCGACGAGGCCGTACAACCGCGTCGCTGCGGAGTACTCCTTCGCGCCGGCGGTGCGCACGACGGCGTCCGTGGCGAGATCGATGCGGGGGCCCTTGACCTGGCCGAGGTACAACTCGCTCACACCGTTCGGGTGCACGATCGACACCTGCAGCGGGAACGCGCCCGTCGTGGTGCGGAGCGTCTCGACGGCCTGGGCTGTACCGAACGGACGAGGTCCGACGCCCGGCAGCATGCCTGGGCCGGGATCGCCTTCGATGAGCGGTCGTTCCAGGCGCCAGTACCCGGTCTCGGTGACGAGGGGTTCGGGGGCGTCGAGCGGGCCTGACGCATCCGGCCGGTCGGCGGCGTCGAGTGCATCACCTGCAGGAGCGCTCGTCTGAGCAGCTGCGGCGTCGGAGCGGTCGGCGTCCGCGTCGATCTCGGCACTGACGTCCGCGAGGGACTCGGATGACGAAGTGGCACCGGGAGCAGCCTCGCCACCAGCAGCGCCGTCCTCCGCCGACTTCGGCGTCTCGGGCAGCAACCACGTGTAGGAGTTGTAGTTGAGGTAGGGCAGGCCATCGTGGCTGAAGCTCACGCGCTGACCGAATTCGCGGGTGACCGACTCTTCACCGACGGTGTAATCGATGACGCCGGTGCCTTCCCAGACGCCGATGAGCCAGGACAGCGGAACGAGTTCGCTGGGGAGGTCTGTGGGGATCTCGATCATCGAGGGACCTCAGCGACTAGCGCTGACCGCGGTACAGGTTCTTCAGCACGACCACGGCAACGAATGCGATCGAGAGGCTGGCCAGGACGAGCAGTCCGATGAAGAAGAGTTCGAGTGCGAGCAGCATGCGGGAAAGTCTACCCTGCGGCCAGGGACATGAGTCCATAGACGGCGCCGCCGAGGGCGAGGATGACCACGGCGCCCGTGACGCTCGTGGACATGCGGTCGACGAAGCCCACCTTCTGGCGGGTGAGGAGCTGAGCCGAGAACGCCGCGAGGGTGCAGACCCCGAGGGTGACCGTGAGCCCGAAGAACGTCTCCCCCGCCGACCAGACGAGCCCGGACACGATGACGCCGATGACGGCGAGCGCCCAGATCGAGACGACGCTGATCCAGCGGAGCCTCGGAGACAGTGCGGGTTCGTTCACTCGACCATTGTCACAGAGCGGGTGGCGCGGTGCCACCAGTGCGTGCGCGGATCGGGCGGCGGCGTGGGAGAACCGGACGGGAACCGTTTGGAAACAGACACCCCGCGCATGCACCTAATATGGTTCCAAGCTCAGCGAGAGGACGCGCGTGGCGCAAATTCTGGTCTTGACCTCCATGGTCGGCACCGAGGTCCTGCCCGCGCTCGGGCTGCTCAGCCACCGCACGCGTCAGATCCCGGCCGATCCGGCTCAGCTGGCCAATGCCCCGAGCGCCGACCTCCTCATCGTGGACGCCCGACAGGACCTCGCGAGCGCCAAAGCCCTGTGCAAGGTGCTCGGAGCATCCGGATTGTCGATGCCGATCCTCCTCATCCTGACGGAAGGCGGACTCACGGCGGTGAGCGCCGATTGGGGCGTCAACGACGTCATCCTCGAAGCGGCTGGACCGGCCGAGGTCGACGCGCGGATCCGCCTCGCGATCGGTCGAGCTTCGCAAGAGCACACGGGGTCGAAGATCCAGGCCTCCGGCGTCGTCATCGATGAGGCCAGCTACTCGGCGAAGGTGCACGGCAAGCCGCTCGACCTCACCTTCAAGGAGTTCGAGCTCCTCCGCTTCTTCGCGACGCACCCCTCCCGTGTCTTCACGCGCGAGCAGCTCCTGAGCGAGGTGTGGGGCTACGACTACTTCGGCGGCACCCGGACCGTCGACGTCCATGTGCGGCGCCTCCGGGCGAAGCTCGGCGAGCTCGAACAGCTCATCGGCACCGTGCGCAACGTCGGCTACCGCTTCAACGTGTACGAGGACGACCATGCACCGGCTGACACTGAGCGTTCGTAACCTCGACGACCCTGACACACGCGCCGCGTTCGAGCGCGTGGTCCGCACGGCGAGCGCCGTCGACGGGCAACCGCCGTTCAGCGACCAATCGCTCATCGACGTGACGACCGGCGCGCGCACGCTCATCTTCGCGGTCGAACCGCAGGACCCTCCGGCGGAACCGCACGACTTCGCGGTCATCGGCGTCGCGATCCTCGGCCAGGGAGAACTCGAGTTCGTCGTCGAGCCGGAGTGGCGCGGCAACGGGTACGGGAAGAAGGCGCTCGAGGGCGTCCTCGGCAACTGCGCACCCGCCGTGAAGGTATGGGCGCACGGCGACCACCCGGCATCGCGGAAGCTCGCTGCGACGTTCGGCTTCGAGGCGATCCGGACCCTCTTGCAGTTGCGCAGGTCGGCTGCGCCGGAAGCAGCTGCGTCCGAAGCTCGTGCAGCGACGTCCACGAACCGTGACGACCTCACGATCACCCCCTTCCGCATCGGTGAGGACGAAACGGACTGGCTCGCCGTCAACGCCCTCGCGTTCGCGACGCACCCCGAGCAGGGGAAGATGACGATCGACGACCTCCGCGCCCGCGAAGCCGACACCTGGTTCGACGCCGAGGACTTCCTCCTGGCACGAGATGCCGACGGCACGCTCGTCGGCTTCAACTGGTTGAAGGTCGAGGACGGCGAGGGCGAGATCTACGCGATCGGCGTGCACCCCGACCACGCGGGGCGCGGCATCGGCCGGACGCTCATGGAAGCGGGCCTCGAACGCCTCGAAGGTCGGGACCTCGATACGATCGCCCTCTACGTCGAGGCGGACAACACCGCCGCAGTGAACCTCTACCGCTCGCTCGGCTTCACCGATCACACGATCGACGTGCAGTACAGCAGGCCGATCGCCTCGTAGCCGGTGATTCGGGGCGAGGCGCGACGCTCCGGGCGACTCGCCCGAGCCGCACCGTTTTACACAGTGTTCACCCCAGGCGTCGCGTCGGCGGAGCGGCGGGTGGCAGGATGAAGACATGCCAGCTGACCCGACCGTGCTCGATGTAGGCCTCGACGGAGACGACGAGGACTTCGACCCAGCCTTCGAACGCAACGACCCGGCGCTCCCCGAGCACCGCTACCTCGACCGCGAGCTCAGCTGGCTCGCGTTCAACCAGCGCGTCCTCGAACTCGCCGAGGACCCGGCGCTGCCCGTCCTCGAGCGTGCGAACTTCCTCGCGATCTTCGCCTCGAACCTCGACGAGTTCTTCATGGTGCGCGTCGCAGGGCTCAAGCGCCGCATCCTCACGGGACTCGCCGTGCCCACCAACATCGGCCATCCGCCGGCGGAAGTCCTCTCCGACATCTCCGAGAAGGCCCACGTCCTGCAGGCCCGCCATGCTCGCGCCTGGCACGACCTCGTCCGCCCCGACCTCGCGGAAGAGGGCGTCACGGTCGTCACGTGGGACACGCTCGACACCGCCGACCGCGAGTACCTCGGCGTGTACTTCAGCAACCAGGTGTTCCCGGTGCTCATGCCGCTCGCCGTCGACCCGGCGCACCCGTTCCCCTACATCTCCGGCCTCTCCCTCAACCTCGCCGTCCGCGTGCGCAACACGAAGACCGGCAAAGAGGAGTTCGCCCGACTGAAGGTGCCGCAGATGATGCCGCGCTTCGTGCGCGTCGGCCCCGAGGAGCGTCGCTCCACGAACCCGGACGTCGCCGCGCCGAGCGTGCGCTACATCGCCCTCGAGGAGGTCATCGCGAACCACCTGGGACACCTGTTCCCCGGCATGGAGATCGTCGACCACCACGTCTTCCGCGTCACGCGCAACGAGGACGTCGTGATCGAGGAGGACGAGACCGAGAACCTCATCCAGGCCCTCGAGAAGGAGCTCCTCCGCCGCCGCTTCGGACCGCCCATCCGCCTCGAGATCACCGACGACATGGACGACGTGACCCTCGGCCTCCTCGTCCGCGAGCTCGACATCACCGAGCAGGAGGTCTACCGGCTCCCGTCGCCGCTCGACCTCGGCGGACTGTTCAGCCTCGCCGGCATCGACCGTCCCGACCTGCAGTACCCGAAGCGCGTGCCGACGACGGCGCTGCAGTTCCAGCCGAACGAGCCGAACGGCACAGCGGACATCTTCGCCGCCATCGGCAAGCAGGACGTCCTCGTCCACCACCCGTACGAGTCCTTCGCCACGAGCGTGCAGGCGTTCCTCGAACAGGCGGCGGCGGACCCGGACGTGCTCGCCATCAAGCAGACGCTCTACCGGACGTCCGGCGACAGCCCCATCGTGGAAGCGCTCATCGACGCCGCGGAGTCCGGCAAGCAGGTCCTCGCCCTCGTCGAGATCAAAGCCCGCTTCGACGAGCAGAACAACATCTCCTGGGCCCGCAAGCTCGAGAAGGCGGGCGTGCACGTCGTCTACGGCCTCGTCGGCCTCAAGACCCACTGCAAGCTCGCCCTCGTCATCCGCCAGGAGAAGGGCGTCCTCCGCCACTACAGCCACATCGGCACGGGCAACTACAACCCCAAGACGAGCCGCATCTACGAGGACTTCGGCCTCTTCACCGCCGACGACCAGGTGGGCAAGGACGTCACGAGGCTCTTCAACGAACTCTCCGGCTACGCGATCGAGAAGAAGTTCAAGCGCCTCCTCGTCGCTCCGCGCCACCTGCGCAAGGGCCTGCTGAAGCACATCGAGCAGGAGCGGAACAACGCCGAGGCCGGTCTGCCGTCCGGCATCCGCATCAAGGTCAACTCGATGGTCGACGAAGCGATCATCGATGCGCTCTACCGCGCCAGCCAGGCCGGCGTGCCCGTCGACCTGTGGGTGCGAGGCATCTGCGCGCTGAAGCCCGGCCAGCCGGGGATGAGCGAGACCATCCGCGTCCGCTCGATCCTCGGCCGCTACCTCGAGCACTCGCGGATCTTCTCGTTCCACAACGACGGCGACCCGCACGTCTTCATCGGCAGCGCCGACATGATGCACCGCAACCTGGACCGCCGCGTCGAAGCACTCGTACGCCTCACCGACCCCCGCCACCTGGCCGCCGTGGATGAATTGTTCGAGCGGGCGCTCGACGAAGGCACGTCCTCGTGGTGGCTCGACGCGGACGGCGTCTGGACGAGGCACGCGGTCGACGCGAACGGTTCGCCGCTGTCCGATCTGCAGGATACGCTGATGGTCGAAACCGCCGTACGACGCAGACCGAGGATACGCCGATGACCACAGCCGTCTATGCAGCGGGAGCCGTCTGCTGGCGGATCATCGACGGGAAGGTGTCGATCCTCGTGATCCACCGGACCGTCTACGGAGACATCACCATCCCCAAGGGGAAGGTCGACCCGGGTGAGTCGCTGCCGCAGACCGCCGTGCGCGAGATCAAGGAGGAGACCGGTCTCAGCGTCTTCCTCGGCGTGCCGCTCGGCGTCTCCACGTACCCGCTGTCGAGCGGTCGCGAGAAGATCGTGCACTACTGGTCCGCCGAAGTGACCGAGCAGGCGATCCGCGAGAGCACCTTCATCCCCAACGGTGAGGTCGCCGCGCTCGAATGGGTCAGCATCAAGCGCGCCCGCACCTACCTGAGCTACGAACGCGACGTCGAGATCGTCGACGTGTTCGCGGCACTCGTCGACGAGGGCGTGACCGAGACGTTCGCGCTCATCGCCCTCCGCCACGGCAAGGCCAAGCAGCCTTCCGAGTGGTCCGGCCCGGACTCGACCCGCCCGCTCCTCCCCAAGGGCGTGAAGCAGGCGGCGAGCATCGTCCCGACGCTGCAGGCCTTCGGTCCGCGGAAGATCGTCACGAGCACCGCAGTCCGCTGCGTCAGCACCGTCAGCCCGCTCGCCGCCGCCACCGGCATCGAGCCCAAGCGCACGGACCTCATCAGCCAGGACGCTTACGAACACGGCGAGTCCGATGTCAGACGCGTCGTCGGTCGACGGGTCCGCGCTCTCAAGACGGCCGTGATCTGCAGCCACGGGCCGGTTCTGCCGGAGATCCTGCACGAGATCGCACTCGCGACGGGAACCACGCACGGCTCCTACATCAGCAGCGCGGCGTCCCTCGAGACCGGCGCGTTCTCGGTCGTGCACCTGTCCCGCACCAACCCGAGCTCCGGCATCATCGCGATCGAGACCCACGAGCCGCGCGTCTGAAGAGGAACTTTTCCTAGTCAGCACCCCCTGTTCGTGGTACACAGGAGTGACTAGAGGCTGATGCGGCCGGACTACCTGCCGACGACCCCCTTCGTGAACGGAAGGGGTCCTCCATGACCGCAACCGCCAGACGCCAGCGCACCAGCAGCCCACGCGCCCTCCTTCCAGCCGGCCTCTCCGCCGGCCTCACCGTCGGTCTCGCCCTCGCCACCGCGGTCCTCACGGGCGGTGCCGCGCAGGCCGCCACGACGATCGACGGACCCATCGACCTCGGGACCGCGGCCTCATTCAGCGTGCTCGGCGGCGAATCCGTGACCAACACGGGGCCCTCCGTCCTCGCGGGCGACCTCGGCGTCTCCCCCGGCACGTCCATCACCGGGTTCCCGCCCGGCATCATCGGTGGAACCCAGCATCCGACGGACGCCGTGGCCTCGCAGGCGCAGGCCGACGCTCTCGTCGCCTACAACACGGCGGGCAGCCTCACCCCGAACACCTCCGGGCTCGCCGACCTGACCGGACTCTCCCTCACCCCAGGCGTCTACTCGGGCGGCGAGCTCTCCCTCTCCGGCGACCTGACATTGGCCGGGACTGCAGAATCGGTCTGGGTGTTCCAGGCCGCAAGCACGCTCACGGTCGCCACCGGAGCCCACATCCTCCTGACCGGCGGCGCGAGCGCGTGCAACGTGTTCTGGCGGGTTCCGAGTTCCGCGACGATCCAGGGCGGCGCGCAATTCGTCGGAACCGTCCTCGCCTCCGAGTCCATCACCGCGGTGACCGGCGCGACGATCGAAGGGCGCCTGCTCGCGAGCAACGCCTCCGTGACCCTGGACACGAACGTCATCACGGCTCCGACCGGCTGCGCCGAAACACCCGGGACCGTCACCACGAGCCCGGAGGTCGCCGCATCGACCCCGCCGACCGGAACCGTGGGAACGCCGTACTCCTTCCCCGCCACCGCGACCGGATCACCGGCCCCGACGTACACCGTGACGGGAACGCTCCCGGGCGGCCTGCAGATCGACACCACGACGGGCGTGATCTCGGGGACGCCGACCACGGCTGGAACGTTCACCTTCACCGTGACCGCGAGCAACGGGGCATCCCCCGACGTCACGACCGAGTACACGATCACGATCGCTGCGGTGTCCGCATCGCCCATCGTGAGCGCCGGAACACCCAGCGCGGCACGACTCCCGGAAACGGGCTTCGCGGGCGGTGCGCTCCTCGGCGTCGCGGGCGTGCTCGTCCTCGCCGGAGCGGCGTTCCTGGTGATCCGGACGGTCTCGCGTCGCCGCTCCGCCCGATCTGATCGACCATAACTCCTTCGATTGAGCCCCGCCCAGAAACGGAGCCCCGGAATTCCGGGGCTCCGTTTCTGCGTCTGTCCGGATCGAAGGAGTTGCGAACATGCAGGGCACGAGGAGGATGCACAGGCCTGTGCAGGTGCTGGGAACAACACAAGGAGTCAGCGCTCGTTCACCTGCTGTTTACCGATGTGGGGGATTCTCGTAATGCCTCATCGTTAGCGTCGCTGACGAGCCAGCACCGGCTCGCCCCACACCAATGAATGGACACCCTGTGAAGTTCTCACGTTTCGGCCGCGTCGCGGTCGTGGCAGCAGTCGCAGCAATCGCACTGACCTCGTGTGCAGCCAACGAAGGTGGAGCGACCGCTCCGTCCACCGCCGCCAGCAGCCTCAAGGGCAGCCTCACGGGCAGCGGCGCTTCATCGCAGGGCAGCGCGCAGGAAGCCTGGGTCGCAGCCTTCCAGACGGCCAACCCCGACGTCACCATCAACTACTCCCCCGACGGCTCCGGCGCCGGCCGCAAGGCGTTCATCGCCGGTGGTGTGAACTTCGCCGGATCCGACTCGGCCCTCTCCGACGACGAGCTCAAGAGCACCTTCGCAGCGTGCGCCGCCGACAGCAAGGCGATCGACCTCCCCGTCTACATCTCCCCCATCGCCATCATCTTCAACATCGATGGCGTCAAGGACCTCAACCTCGACGCAGTGACGACCGCGAAGATCTTCGCCGGCCAGATCACCTCGTGGGACGACCCGGCCATCGTGGCCCTCAACCCCGACGCGAAGCTCCCCGCGACCGCCATCACGGCAGTCCACCGCTCGGACGACTCCGGCACCACGAAGAACTTCGCGGACTACCTGAACCAGTCGGCACCCGATGTGTGGACCGCGGCTCCCGCCGACACCTTCCCGTTCCAGACCGGTGAAGGCGCCAAGGGCACGTCCGGCGTCGTCGACACCGTCAAGGGCGGCACCGGCACCATCGGCTACGCGGACGCATCGAAGGCAGGCGACCTCGGCGTCGCGAAGATCAAGGTCGGCGAGAAGTTCGTCAAGTACAGCCCCGAAGGCGCAGCAGCCGTCGTCGAGTCCTCGCCGCTCGTCACGGGCCGCGAAGCCAACGACATCGCCATCAAGCTCGACCGTCTCACCACGGACCCGACGCACTACCCGATCGTCCTCGTCAGCTACCTCATCGCCTGCCAGACCTACGCAGACGCTGACGCAGCCGCACTCGTGAAGGCGTACGCCGGCTACATCGCGAGCACCGAGGGCCAGGAAGTCGCCGGCAAGTCCGCCGGTGCCGCTCCGCTCTCCGCAGACCTCGCCAAGAAGGTCCAGGACGCGATCGCGACCATCAAGTAATTCCCACGGTCGAGCGTGCCGGGCGATCCATCGTCCGGCACGCTCGACCAGCGTCATCCAGCAGCACCCGCACTTCGACAGGCTCAGTGACCGGGCTCAGGCTCAGTGACCGGGCTCAGGCTCAGTGACCGGGCTCCGGCCCAGTGAGCGGACGAAGAGCAGCTCCACCAGCACCACCAACCCGACCAGCACCACCACGAGAGAACGGGAACACATGGCTGTCGAGGCCCTAGCTGCGAGACCGAAAGCGAAGCAACGGGCAGGCGACCGCGTCTTCTCGACGCTCACGGTCGTGTCCGGATCACTCATCCTCGTCATCCTGGCGGCGGTGGCGATCTTCCTCATCGTGCAGGCGACACCCGCACTCGTCGCAGACCCCAAGTCCTTCACCGGCTCACCGACGAGCTTCTGGTCCTACGTCGGCCCCTACGTCTTCGGCACGATCTGGTCGGCGATCCTGGCACTCGCCATCGCCGTCCCGCTCTCGCTCGGCATCGCCCTCTTCATCACCCACTACGCGCCCCGCCGCCTCGCCCAGGCACTCGGCTACGTGATCGACCTCCTGGCCGCGGTCCCCTCGGTCGTCTACGGCCTCTGGGGCGCGCTCGTCCTCGCCCCCTTCGTCCAGCCGTTCTTCGCCTGGCTGAACGAGAACCTCGGCTGGATCCCCTTCTTCGGCGGAACCGTCTCCGGCACCGGACGCACGATGCTCACCGTCGCACTCGTCCTCGCCGTCATGATCATCCCGATCATCACCGCGATCTCCCGCGAGATCTTCCTCCAGACGCCCAAGCTGCACGAAGAAGCCGCCCTCGCCCTCGGCGCGACCCGCTGGGAGATGATCCAGATGGCCGTCCTGCCGTTCGGACGCCCCGGCATCATCTCCGCCTCCATGCTCGGCCTCGGCCGCGCGCTCGGCGAGACCATGGCCGTCGCCCTCGTGCTCTCCCCCGCCGCGGTCTACTCGTTCTTCGTCCTCACCTCGAGCAACCCGAACACGATCGCCGCGAACATCGCCCTCAACTTCCCCGAGTCGTTCGGCATCGACGTGAGCAAGCTCATCGCGACCGGCCTCATCCTGTTCATCATCACCTTCGTGGTGAACTTCATCGCCAGACTCATCGTCAACCGCCGCAAAGAATTCTCTGGAGCGAACTGATGACCGCCACGACCAACCGCGCGCCCGCGATCGCCCGGCCGCTCGGCAACACGCTCACCGCAGGCAAGCTCCCGAAGTACGCGCCGCTCTCCATCCTCGGCGGCAGCCTCATCGTGAGCGGCCTCATCTTCCTCCTCGTCCAGCAGTCGACGGCCGACAAGTCGTACAACGTCACGGGCGCGGTCATCGTGGGAGCCCTGCTCTACGCCGTCATCACCTACACGGCCTCGCTCCTCATCGAAGGCCGCCGCAAGGCGAAGGACCGGCTGCTCACGACGCTCGTGACCGCAGCATTCGTCATCGCCCTCCTCCCACTCGTCTCGGTCGCCATCACGGTCATCTCGGCCGGAGCCGCCCGCTTCGACGCCAACTACTTCAGCCTGTCGATGCGCAACGTCGTCGGTGAGGGCGGTGGAGCGCTCCACGCCATCACCGGCACGCTCCTCATCACCCTCGCGACGTCGATCATCTCCATCCCGATCGGCATCCTCACCGCGATCTACCTCGTCGAGTACGGCCGCGGCTCGCTCGCACGCGGCATCACCTTCCTCGTCGACGTGATGACCGGCATCCCGTCGATCGTCGCCGGCCTCTTCGCCTTCGCGCTGCTCGCCCTGTTCTTCGGTCCGGGCGTGCGGCTCGGCATCGGTGGCGCCATCGCCCTCTCACTCCTCATGATCCCCGTGGTCGTGCGATCGAGCGAGGAGATGCTGAAACTCGTCCCGAACGAACTCCGCGAAGCAGCGCTCGCCCTCGGCGTCCCGAAATGGCTCGTGGTCCTCAAGGTCGTCCTGCCGACGTCGATCGCCGGCATCATCACCGGTGTGACCCTCGCCATCGCCCGAGTCATCGGTGAGACCGCCCCGCTCCTCATCATCGCCGGCTTCACGCAGAGCATGAACTACAACCTCTTCGACGGCCCGATGATGACGCTTCCCGTGTTCGTGTACACGCAGTACGCGAACCAGGGAACCGATGGAGCCTCCTACGTCGACCGCGCCTGGACAGGCGCGCTCGTCCTCATCCTGATCGTCATGGCGCTGAACCTCATCGCCAGACTCATCGCCAAGATCTTCGCCCCCAAGTTCGGCCGCTAGGCCGCAAGCAGAAGGAACACCGTGTCCAAGAGCATCGAAGTCAACGACCTCAACGTCTACTACAGCAAGTTCCTCGCGGTCGAAGGCGTCTCACTCCAGATCCAGCCCCGCACCGTCACCGCGTTCATCGGCCCGTCCGGTTGCGGCAAGTCGACCTTCCTCCGCACGCTCAACCGCATGCACGAGGTCATCCCCGGCGCACGCGTCGAGGGCGACGTCCTGATCGACGGCAACAACCTCTACGGCCCGGGCGTCGACCCCGTGCTCGTGCGCCGCCAGGTGGGCATGGTCTTCCAGCGTCCCAACCCGTTCCCCACGATGAGCATCAAGGAGAACGTCCTCGCCGGCGTGAAGCTCAACAACCGCAAGATGTCGAAGTCGGACGCCGACTCGCTCGTCGAACGGTCGCTGCAGGGCGCGAACCTCTGGAACGAGGTCAAGGACCGCCTCGACAAGCCGGGCTCAGGCCTGTCCGGCGGTCAGCAGCAGCGTCTGTGCATCGCCCGCGCGATCGCCGTCTCCCCCGACGTCCTGCTCATGGACGAGCCGTGCTCAGCGCTCGACCCGATCTCCACGCTCGCCATCGAGGACCTCATCGGCGAGCTGAAGAACGACTACACGATCGTCATCGTCACCCACAACATGCAGCAGGCCTCACGCGTCTCCGACCGCACCGCGTTCTTCAACATCGCGGGCACCGGTAAGCCGGGCAAGCTCATCGAGTACGACGACACGACCACGATCTTCTCCAACCCGTCCGTGCAGGCGACCGAGGACTACGTCTCCGGCCGCTTCGGTTGAGCTGAACCGCAGCACGTGTCCGAAGCCCGCCCCGAACCTCGGGGCGGGCTTCTTCGTTGCCCAGCGTGACCACGGGGGTCGAGGACGACGCCTGTCAGACGGCGCAGCAGGCGCTCTGGCAGACGAAACGGCCCGCCCCCGGTGTGGGACGGGCCATTCGTTCGTTCGGTGCGAGGCGCCGCTATGCGGTCTTGACGACCACGACCGGGTTCGTCGTCGGCTGCTCGGAGCCGCCGTGCGGTTCGACCGTGACGCCGACCGCATCACCGGCGCTCATCGTTCCTTCGAGGACGCGCCAGCTCGTGCCGCCACCCGTGGTGAACGTGCCGGCCGAGACCGCGCCCTTGTCGTTGATGTACCAGAGTTCGTAGACCTTGTCCGAGGGGAGCGGGCCGAGGCCGTCGACCAGGAGCGCGGACTTGCCGAGCTCACCGGACCACACGAGGGTCGCTGCGCCCTTGTCGACGGTCACGCGAGCACGCTGCACGTCCGGTGCGCCGTTGATCTCGGCGAGCGCGACGGTCTGCGTGATCGACCCGCCGCCGAGGACGTGAGCGAGGCCGGATCCTCCGAGGACGAGGGCGACCGCTGCTGCGGCGCCGACGACGGCCGTGATGGCGCCGCGTGCCCAACGGGAACGAGCCTTGCGAGCAGCGGGACCCTCGGTGGATGCATCGGAGGACGAGCTGGGGCTGGACGGCGTCGCCTGCGCAGCAGCGGCAGCCGAGGCCGCCTTCGTGGTCGCAGGGGCGACCGGAGGCTTGGTCAGCGGCATCGCCGTCGTGGGCGGTGCTGCAGGAGCCGCGTGCTTCGCCGCAGGAGGTGCAGCCACAGATGCATCGACAGGAGCGTCGACAGGCGCCAGCTGCGGCAGATTCGCGATCGACGCCATGATCGAGGACTTCAGTCCGGCGGAAGGCTGGACCGGAGGTGCAGAGAGATCGAGCATGGCAACGGTCTCCTCGAACTCGGCAGCTTCGACACGCGTGGTTTCGTCCTCCGCCAGCAGGCGGTCGTACTGCGCCTGCTCGGCAGGGGTCAGTGTGTGCAGCGCGTTCCCGGCCGCCAGCAGTTCTGCATCGTCTCGTTCGGTCATGTCCTCACCCCCAGTTCGTCTCGTAGTCGAATCATTCCGTCTCGCAACCGTGTCTTCACGGTGCCGATCGGCACATCCAGCAGCTTCGATATCTCGCTGTGGCTGTACCCGCCGTAGTACGCGAGCGACACGGCTTCCCGTTGCAGCTCGCTGAGTCTCGTGAACGCACGCTTCACGCGTTCGTGTTCGATGCGGATCTCCGCCGTCTCCTGCACCGAGTCGTGCCCGGGCTCGAAGTCGCGGATCCCGATCTTCATGTCTCGATCCCGACCCGCCTGCGAAGCGCGGACCCGATCGATCGCCCGCCGGTGCGCCATCGTGAGCACCCACGTGGTGGCTGATCCCTTGCCCGATTCGAACCGGGTCGCGGTCTGCCACACCTCGAGGAACACCTCTTGAGTGACCTCCTCGGATTGCGCATGATCAATGAGCACCCGCTTCACGAGTCCGAGGACTCTGGGGGCGATGTGGTCGTAGAGCTCGCCGAACGCTGCCTGGTCGCCCTCGGCGACTCGTGCGAGCAATGCGTCGAGGATCGTCGCCAAGGACACCTGCGGTGCGTCGGCTTCCGGTCCAGTAGTCACAAGTCTTAGCTTCTCACGCCCACCGACCTTGTGCGCGACGCCACCTCGGTTCGGGGTGAGGAGGTGCTGTTCGGCGGTCATATCGAGTATTCGGCGCCCTCGGCCGATCCGATTGCCGTGATCCGAGATTTTTCTTCGGTTCGTGCCACTCGGTTCGGCCCCCTGACCGGGCTCGCGCTATCGAAGTTCCGAACCGCGCTCGGGCAGGCATGGAAAAGCCGGGCCGCAGAACGCCTCTCGGCGCGAGGCCGCTCGGAGCGGCGAATATTGGAGCCCGGGGTTATGCGGCCCGGCTGTAGAAGTGTAGCAATGGTGATGGCCCGGGTATTCCCAGCGACCACTCAATCGAGCGAGGTAACGGACAGCTCAGCTCAGTCGAGTGACTCCGTGCGCCAGAGTTTCGCGCAGCTCGTGAGCTCGTCCGCGATCGTGCTGAACCGGGCGGCCTTCGTGGTGAGCTGGGTCGCTTTCAGCGGATCGACGACATCGCGATCATCGGCGACGCTCGCGCAGCCCGCCGCGGTGACCCGGCAGAACGAGGCCGCGCGTTCGAGTGCGATCGCGAAATCGCCCGTGTAGAGGCCGCGGAGGATCTGATCGGCGAGCGCGATGATCTCCTCAGGGCCCGTGGGCATGGAGGCACCAGCGACGACGGGGTCGATCGTGGAGATGACCTCGGTGCCGCGCGTGAAATAGTAAGCCGTTCCGGTCGGATCCTGGCGGATCAGCAGTCGGAGGAGGTAGATGCGCCACATGGCGCCGGGGAGGCTGCGCGGCGTCGCGTGCGACCAGAGTTCGGCGATCGCGTCGATGCCGTGCTCGTCCGTGTACGAGACGAGTCGGTCGACGACCTCCGGATCGGGATCGTTGCGGACCCGTGACAGGAGCGCGACAGCCGATGCGTGCGCGACACGACTCTGCTCGGCCGGATCGCGTCCGCCGACGAATCCATCGAACATCCGCGGTGGGAACTTGGTGGGCCGGTGGAACTCTTCCGTCATGGAGTCACCTCTCCTTCCGTGGCGCCGATGCGACGCGCACCCGTTCAACGGTAGTCGCGTTCTGCAGCGATGGCGCCCCTCAGCGACGCGACTCCTGCGCTGCTCGCGAACGGCGACCAGTCGGCCCTCCAGCCGTCGACGATCGCCCATTGCCCGGTTGCATGCGTGAGCGTACACTCGGCGCGCATGGAGCGCATCGACGATCAGGGCCGGCCGGAACCGCCACTCGCGGCCGGGGAGGTCGAAACGCTCCTCGGCTTCTTGGACTATCAGCGGGCGACGCTCGCGTGGAAGTGCGAGGGGTTGGGCGCGGCCGACCTCCGGAGGACAGTCGCAGCCTCGGCGATCACGCTCGGCGGGCTCCTCAAACACCTCGCGTACATCGAGGACCACTGGTTCTCCGGGTGGCTGTTCGGGAACCAGCCGCAGCCGCCGTGGAACACCGTCGACTGGGCCGCCGATGAGGACTGGGAATGGCATTCAGCAGCCGGTGACAGCCCGCACGAGCTGCGGACGCTGTGGGAGCGTTCCGTGTCCCGATCCCGCGAGCTCGTGGCATCGGCGATGGGGGACGGCGGTCTCGACCGGCTGTCGGTCAAGCGCTGGCCCGACGGCGGTGCGCCGAGCTTCCGCTGGATCCTCGTGCACATGATCGAGGAGTACGCCCGCCACAACGGCCACGCGGACCTCATCAGAGAGTCGATCGACGGTTCAACGGGCGAGTGACCGGTCCGGTTCGTCGAACGTGCTCGTCGGCTCAGTTCGGGCGCCGCCAGATTGCTTCGAACTGGCTCCACTGACCGTGCCCGTTTGAGCGAAGACGAGAATCGACCCGTAACGGGAGCAGCTCTTCCCAACCGGCGAACAACGTGGCGAGTTCATCCGCAGAGAAGAAGTGGACGTCAAGTCCCGCTTTCGGTCCATCGACGTATCGAACCGTGAAACTGCCGTCCGCATGACTCGGACCGAGGTCGTGCGCCGGCCAGACGTCCGTCCCTACCGCGTTCGCGCGGAAGCACAGGATCCCGCCCGGATTCACTCGCGCCATCGCTGCGATCACATGCTCATGCGCTTGTTGACGGGTGCCGAACATGAAGACCTGGATGCCGATCACGATGTCGAAGGTTTCGTCGTCGGACAGGATGGCGAGATCACCGATCCGAAACCGTCGTGCATCGGCTGGTCGTGCACTGACGATCTGCCGAATGGCGACCGGGGAGATGTCGATGCCGACCAGGTCGAGGTCCGCCTCGAGCAGTGCGGACATGTTTCGCCCGTTGCCGCAGCCGATGTACAGCCCCGAGGCGAGACGCTGGTCGGCCGCACACCGAATGACATCGGCGACGAACGGTTCAGGTTCCTGATCCAGGTAGCGACCGGCGGCGTACTGAGCGTTCCAGGCGGCGGCATGCGCCTCGATCCAGGTCATACCTCATCCTAGGAGGGGCCGGACGGAGCACTGAGCTTCCGCTGGATCCTCGTGCACATGATCGAGGAGTACGCCCGCCACAACGGCCACGCGGACCTCATCAGAGAGTCGATCGACGGTTCAACGGGCGAGTGACTGGCACTCAAACCCAAAAGGACGTCTGATCTGGGGAAAAAAGTGTGGGCCCGGTGGGGCTCGAACCCACGACCCGCGGATTAAAAGTCCGATGCTCTGCCAACTGAGCTACAGGCCCGTACGCGTCTACTCTACGAGAAAAACGGGACGCTCGTGACACGGGCGGAGCTGCGCGCGCGCAAACGAAACCGACATGTGCGCGATAACGGTTGCGCAACGCCCCCGGAGTGGGGCCGTCGAATGTAATACGATCGACCGACTCATCACCCGAAAGGCACCACATGTCGTACCCCCAGCAGCCCCCTGCCTACGCACCGCAGCCCGGCAACGCACCCGTGAAGACCGGCAACGGCCTCGGCGTCGCAGCACTCGTGATCGGCATCATCGCCCTCATCGGCTCGTTCATCCCGTTCCTCAACTACGGCACCGGCTTCCTCGCATTCATCGCGCTCGTGCTGGGCGTCATCGGCCTGGTGCAGAAGGGCAAGTCGAAGGGCACCGCGATCGCCGGCACGATCATCGCCGTGATCGCCCTGATCCTGAGCATCGTGCTCGCCATCGTGTACACGGCGGGCTTCGCAGGTGCCGTGAGCGACGCGATCAAGACCTCGGACGCCAAGGCCGACCGCGACGTCGCCGTCGTCTACGAGATCAGCGGCGCATCGACCGACGCTTCGATCACCTACAGCACCTACACGAACGGCACCTCGGGAACCGAGCAGGCCAACGGCCAGGCGCTCCCCTTCACGAAGGAACTCACCGTCAAGGCCGGCGGAGCGTTCGACTTCACCTCGCTCACGCTCAGCGGCATGAACGGCGCGGACGACACAGGCGACATCACCTGCAAGATCACGGTCGACGGCGAAGTCGTCTCGGAGCAGACGTCCACGGGCGCCTACGCGAGCGTCATGTGCTCCTCGTCGAGCTTCGACCAGGAGTAGCCTCACAGCGTCCTGCGACTCCGACATGCCCGCCACGCTCATGCGAGGCGGGCATGTCGCGCTCCGGGGTGCGGAATGCGCATCGCGCGGACGACGCGGGCTGTGGATCGTTCGCTCGTGCCTCGGCGCCCGCGCCTAGGCTGGACGGATGAGCGACACAGCAGCACCGGCGACCACCTTGACTCCCGCGCAGGAACCCTCGCCCCGTTTCACGTACGACCAAGGGCTTCGCGGAGCACCGGCATGGTGGCGCGGGGCCGTGGCGATCATCACGCTCATCGCCATGTTCTTCACGATGTCGTTCCTCTTCGGGGCCATCGCCATCGGCATCGACGTGGCGACCGGGGCATACTCGCTCGACCAGCTCGCGTCGGGGGCGACGCCCCTCACTCCGGCCCTGATGGCCGCCAACAACCTCGCGCTGGCATCGCTGCTGCCCATCGCCATGCTGCTCCAGTGGGCGCTGTTCAACGTCCGACCACGCTGGCTGACCTCGGTGCAGGGACGATTCCGATGGCGGTGGCTCGGCCGGCTGGCACTCATCATCGTGCCCGTGTGGATCGTCTACGTGGCGATCACCGTGTTCCTGCCCGGCGACACCGACCCCGTGACCGTGAGCGGCACCGTCGTCGCGATGCTCGTGGTCGTGCTCGTCACGACACCGCTGCAGTCCGCCGGCGAGGAGTTCGGCGCCCGAGGTCTCATCCAACGATCCGTCGGCTCCTGGTTCCGCTCGCCCGTCGCCGCGTTCGTCGTGTCCACGATCGTGTCGGCGTCGCTCTTCGCACTCGCGCATGCCGCCGCGGACCCCTGGCTCATCGCCTATTACCTGGTCTTCGGCGCATCGATGTCACTCGCCGCACGCGGAACGGGCGGCCTCGAAGCACCCGTCCTCATCCACGCGACGAACAACGTGCTGCTCCTCATCCCGACCGCACTCATGTCGCAAACCGACCAGATCTTCGACCGGGGCGTCGGGACCGGCAGCGCCTGGATGCTCATCCCGATGGCGCTGTGCGTCGCCGCCGCCCTCGTCAGCATCTGGTGGGGCAGACGGAACGGGGTAGCGTCACGTGCCCCGTTGCCGGTGAGGCCGGTGCGGATTGGGCCAGTCGACCCGGGCGCTCCTGCTCAGTCGCTGAACACGACACTCGATTCCTGAGCCTGTCGAAGGGCACTTCGACAAGCTCAGTGACCGGGGTTGGGGGTCAGTGACCGGGGTTGGGGGTCAGTGACCGTTGGGTCTCAGTGACCGGGGAGCACGTCGGTCTCCTCGTCGTCGGCATCCGCATCGTTCACGGGAACCACAGTGACGGGCAGGCCGGCCGTCCGGAGGTCCTCGACGACCGTGTGGTCCGCAGCTGAATCGGTGATGAGGCCGGTGAACTCGTCGAGCGCTCCGATCCGTCCCAGCTGCGTGCGGCCGACCTTGCTCGCATCGGCCAGCACGATGACCTGACTCGCCGCTCGAACCATGCGCGACTTGACCGCAGCCTCCGGCAAGTTGACATTCGTGACCCCGTGCTCCACATCGATGCCGTTACAGCCGATGAACGCGATGTCCGCGTGCACCTGCGCGAGGATGAGGCCACCCAGCGGGTCGACGAGCGAGTGCTGGAGCGGCCGCAGCACTCCCCCGGTCACGATGACCGTGAAGCGCGGAACCTCGGACTCCAGTTCGAGGGCGATCGTCAGTCCGTTCGTGATGATCACGACATCGGTGAGCTCACGACGCGCCTTGAGCGCTCGAGCGACGGCGAGGCCCGTGCTCCCCACGTCGAGGATGACGCTCTGACCTGAGCGGACGAGCGCCGCGGCGACCTCCGCGATGCGCTGCTTGGGGATGGCGGACCGGATCACGGCCACTTCGAGCGATGACTCCGGCGCGGCCCGCGTTCCCACCGGCATCGCACCGCCGTGCACGCGGACGGCGTCGCCTCGTTCCACGAGCGTGTCGAGGTCGGTCCTGGCGGTCACCCGCGAGACGCCGAACGCCTCGGAGATCTCGGTCACCCGCACGAACCCGCGCTCCTCCAAGAGGTCACGGATCCGATCCCGGCGGGCGGGCGCTGGCAGCTGATTCGGGTCGGCGATGGTCACGCTTGCAACTGTAGCGACTTGCCTTTACTTTTGAAACGGAAAGCTACTACCTTTCATAGTGACAATCTCTCTGTGAGGACACACGTGCCACATCCCTCCGATCCATTCGTGATCGAGCCCCGCATCGCAAGCCAGAGCCACACGCTGGCCGATGGACGCGAACTCATCTACTTCGACGACGTCGATACGACGCTTCCGCCGGAACGCAAGCCGGACGCGCGCGCGAGCGCCGTGCGGCCGCCCACAGCGAGCATGCGCCAGGATCCCCTCACGGGCGACTGGGTGTCCATCGCGGCCGCGCGCCAGAATCGCGTGATGCTGCCGCCCGCGGACCTCGACCCGCTCGCCCCGGCAAGCCCCACGAACCCGTCGGAGATCCCCGACCAGTACGACGTCGCGGTCTTCGAGAACAAGTCGCCGTCGTTCGGCCCCCTCCTGACCGATGCCGCGCAGCCCGAGAGCCTCGACGACCTCGCGAGCATCGGCATCGAACGCTCCCTCACCTCCGTGGGCCGCTGCGAGGTCGTCAGCTTCAGCCCCGCGAGCACCGGCTCGTTCGGAGCGCTGACCCCCACGCGTGCACGCACGGTCATCGAAGCCTGGGCCCGCCGCACGCACGCGCTCTCGCCGATCGACGCCATCCAACAGGTGTTCCCGTTCGAGAACCGCGGGGAGCAGATCGGCGTGACCCTCCACCATCCGCACGGGCAGATCTACTCCTACCCGTACGTGACGCCGCGAACGCAGCGCC
Organism: Plantibacter lichenum; assembly: GCF_050587525.1. NCBI lineage: Bacteria > Bacillati > Actinomycetota > Actinomycetes > Micrococcales > Microbacteriaceae > Plantibacter > Plantibacter lichenum. The sequence continues at coordinate 72,085 of NZ_JBOBFT010000007.1, forward strand.
TCATCGACTCCGTCGAACAGTACGGCCCCGGGCTCTTCGCCGACATCCTCGCCGCAGAACAGGCCGGCGAACGCGTCGTCCTGCGCGGCGAGCACTGGACCGCGTTCGTGCCGTTCGCCGCCCGCTGGCCCGTCGAGGTGCACCTCATGCCGCATCGGCACGTTCCCGACTTCGCCGCGACGAGCCTCGAGGAACGGGACGAACTCGCGACCCTCTACCTGCGGCTGCTCCGCGGCGTCGACGCCCTCTACGAGACGCCGACACCGTACATCGCCGCGTGGCACCAGGCGCCGACGCGCGTCCACCGCGACGACATCCGCCTCCACCTCCAGCTCACCTCCCCCCGCCGAGGAGCCGACCGCCTCAAGTACCTGGCCGGTTCCGAAGCCGCGATGGGAGCCTGGATCGGCGACATCCCACCCGAAACGACAGCAACGAACCTGCGGGCCGCGATCGCCCGCGCCGACGAGGAGAACCCGGTATGAGTGAGCTGCACCAGAGTGTGACCACGGGCTTCCAGCAGACGTTCGGCACGGAGCCGAGCGGCATCTGGTCGGCGCCCGGCCGTGTGAACCTCATCGGCGAGCACACTGACTACAACGACGGATTCGTCTTCCCGATGGCGATCGACCGGCGCACCGTCGCCGCAGTCCGCCCGCGAGACGACGACCGCGTACGCGTGGCGAGCACCTTCTCCCCCGGCATCGTCGAAGCGGTCCTCGGAAGCCTCGACCCCGACGCCCTCGACGGCTGGTCCGCCTACCCGCTCGGCGTCGTCTGGGCACTCGGCGAGTTCGGCGCGCCGCTCCACTCGCTGCCCGGAGTCGACATCTTCATCGACTCCGATGTGCCGGTAGGCGCAGGCCTGTCGTCCTCCGCGGCGATCGAATCCGCCGTCGCCGTCGCCCTCAACGAGATCTGGCAGCTCGACCACGACCGCAAGACGCTCGCACGGGTGGGGCAGCTCGCGGAGAACCGTGCCGTCGGCGCCCCGACCGGGATCATGGACCAGTCCGCATCACTCCTCGGACAGCGCGACTGCGGCGTCTTCCTCGACTGCCGCTCACTCGAGACCGACCTCATCCCGCTCGGATTCGAGGAGCACGCGCTCGAACTGCTCGTGATCGACACGCACGTCGCACATGCGCACGTGTCGGGCGGGTACGCGGCCCGTCGCGCATCGTGTGAAGCGGGTGCGTCGGCGCTCGACGTGCCGTCGCTGCGAGATGTCGGCGTCGAGGATCTCGAACGTGCCGCCGAGGTCATGGACGATGAGACGTTCCGCCGGGTGCGTCACGTCGTGACCGAGAACCAGCGCGTACTCGACACCGTTCGGACGCTCCGCGAACAGGGGCCGGCCGCGATCGGCGAGCTGCTCGTGGCATCGCACGCGTCCATGCGGGACGACTTCGAGATCTCGGTCCCGGAGCTGGACACGGCCGTTGAAGCGTCACTCGCTGCAGGTGCCGTCGGCGCCCGGATGACGGGTGGCGGATTCGGCGGAGCGGCGATCGCCCTGGTTCCGTCGTCGCGGTCATCCGAGGTCGCCGATGCCGTTCGTGCCGCCTTCGCCGCGCGCTCGTACACGCCGCCGACGATCTTCGCCGTCCACGCTGCTCCCGGCGCCGCCCGCGACTGACCCTCCCCCCCAACTCAATCCTCTCTGCCGAGGGGTCGCAAAATGCGGGTGTTCGCTCCGAGCACCCGCACTTTGCGACCCCTCGGCAGAGCGTGGACGGGGGCGCGGCGGGGCTGTGGAGAGTTGAGACGGGAGAAGCAGCTTGTTCGCCACTATTGGGCGGATGAGTAGACGACCTGACCTGCCCTCGCCGTTCGATCGAGAACCATTCAGCGTCGCTGATGGCTCGTCGCTCAGCATCAGTGCGTCCAGGCTCCGTGCGAACGACCTGGACCGGCCATTTCACGGAGTCCGCGTCGCCACTGCCGAGGACGACGCCAGCATCGCGGCCGAGCGAGACGACGTGCTCTCGCGATGCCGGGCGTACGCGACGAGAATGCCCTTCGGAGCGTTCTTCAGCCACGTGACTGCTGCGCATCTGTGGGGGCTGCCTGTGCCGCGGCGATTCGATGCCGCGCCGATCCATGTCTCGGTTCAGTCTCCGTCGCGAGCACCGCGCGGAAGCGGCGTACGTGGTCACAAACTGGACGGCTCGCACTGGCGGGCCGTCGAGTTCGACGGGTTCGTTCTGGCCCATCCGATCGACGCATGGTGCCAACTCGGCACGACGCTGCACGAGGGTGAACTCGTGATGGTCGCGGACAGCATCATGCGTCGGGTCGACCCGCTCGGCTCACGCCACGACCTGCTCATCGGTCTCGCGAGAATGGGCCGGCGACGAGGAGTCACTCGTCTCCGCTCGGCATATGAACGCTCGCGTCCCGGAACAGACTCACCGAAGGAAAGCGAGCTCCGTCTCCTCATCGTCGACGCGGGGCTGCCGGAGCCGCGAGTGAATCATGCGATTCTCGACGGAGCGGGTCGGTTCCTCGCGCTCGGTGACCTCGTGTATGCGGAGTATCGAATCCTCATCGAATACGACGGCGGAACTCACTTCGCTGATGAGCAGCAGATCTTCCACGACATCGATCGGCTCGACGCCGTCATGGCGTTGGGCTGGAGAGTCATCCGTGTGAACCGGAGCCACCTCTTTCCGACCCCGGACGCGATCCTCATGACAATCCGCCACGCGCTCCGTTCGCGTGGGGCCCCCTTCTAGCCCTCCTCTTCTGCCGAGGGGTCCCAAAGTGCGGGTCCGGAGACGGAACACCCGCAATTTGGGACCCCTCGGCAGAGATAGGAGGGAGGGAGGGAGGAGGTCAGCGGCGCTCGGCCATGGAGACGACGTTGGTGAGGAGTTGGACCCGTGTCATGGGGCCGATGCCGCCGGGGTTCGGGGAGATCCAGGCGGCGACATCGGCGACATCGGGGGCGACGTCGCCGACCACGCGGGACTTGCCCGTCTCAGGGTCGACGGCACGGCTGACACCGACGTCGAGGACGACGGCCCCGGGCTTCACGGCGGACGCCTTGACGATGCCGGGGACGCCAGCGGCAGCGACGATGACATCGGCGGTGCGCAGGATCTCGTCGAGGCCGACGGTCCCCGTGTGTGTGAGCGTGACGGTCGCGTTGTACTCACGACGCGTGAGCAGCGGACCGATCGCACGACCGACGGTGACACCACGACCCACAACGACGACGTGCTTCCCGGCGAGTTCGATGCCGTGACGCTGCACGAGCTCGACGGCACCACGCGGCGTGCACGGCAACGGCGTGTTGATGGGCTTGTTGACGTTGAGGACGAGACGACCGAGGTTCGTCGGGTGCAGGCCGTCGGCGTCCTTCTCGGGGTCGATGCGCTCGAGGATCGCATCCGTGTCGATGTGCGACGGGAGCGGGAGCTGCACGATGTAGCCCGTGCAGGTGTCGTCGGCGTTCAGCTCGTCGATGACGGCGAGCAGTTCGTCCTGCGTGATCGACTCCGGCAGGTCGCGGCGGATGGACTCGATGCCGATCTCGGCGCAGTCGCGGTGCTTGCCGGCGACGTACCACTGTGAGCCCGGGTCCTCACCGACGAGGACGGTGCCGAGACCGGCGACGACACCGCGATCACGCAGCGTGGCGACACGGACGGCGAGTTCGGACTTGATGACGGCGGCCGTGGCCGTGCCGTCGAGGATCTGTGCGGTCATGGTGACTCCTGTGGGGCGGTGGTGCGAGGTGGTGGTGCGGGTGCTGAGCACTTCGACAGGCTCAGTGACCGGAGACGGCTGAGCACTTCGACAGGCTCAGCGACCGGAGGGTGGGCCCGGTGACCGGGCGGAGGGAACCGGCCGCCGAGACGCGCTCGACGGCCGGAACCGCACCGACTACTGCTGGAGGCCGGGGTACAGCGGGAACGCTTCGGCGAGCGCCGTGACGCGCTCGCGCAATGCGCCGATCTCGGCTTCCTGACGGAGTGCGAGACCGATGATGTCGGCGACCTCTGCGAACTCGACATCGCCGAAGCCACGCGTCGCGAGGGCCGGCGTGCCGATGCGGAGACCCGAGGTCACCATCGGCGGGCGGGGGTCGAACGGAACCGAGTTGCGGTTGACCGTGATGCCGACCTCGTGGAGGACGTCCTCGGCCTGCTGGCCGTCGAGCTTGGAGGTGCGCAGGTCCGCGAGGACGAGGTGCACGTCGGTGCCGCCCGTGAGCACGTCGATTCCGGCGGCCTTCGACGCGTCGGACGTGAGCGTGTCGGCGAGGAGACGAGCGCCGCGGATGGTGCGCTCCTGACGGTCCTTGAAGTCAGCCGTGGCCGCGAGCTTGAACGCGGTCGCCTTGGCGGCGATCACGTGCATGAGCGGGCCGCCCTGCTGGCCGGGGAACACGTTGGAGTTGAGCTTCTTGGCGAGCTCGGTGTCGCGGCTGACGATGAAACCGGAACGCGGTCCGCCGATCGTCTTGTGCACCGTGGAGGAGACGACGTCGGCGTACGGGACGGGCGACGGGTGCAGGCCCGCTGCGACGAGACCGGCGAAGTGCGCCATGTCGACCCAGAGCTTCGCGCCGACCTCGTCTGCGATGGCGCGGAACGCCTCGAAGTCGAGGTGGCGCGGGTACGCGGACCAGCCGGCGATGATGACCTGCGGCTTGTGCTCGAGGGCCTTGTCGCGGACGACGTTCATGTCGACCAGGAAGGTCTCCGGGTCGACGCCGTAGGACACGGCGTTGTAGAGCTTGCCGGAGAAGTTGAGCTTCATGCCGTGCGTGAGGTGGCCACCGTGCGAGAGCTCGAGGCCGAGGATCGTGTCGCCGGGCGTGGCGATCGCGGACAGCACGGCGGCGTTGGCCGTTGCGCCGGAGTGCGGCTGGACGTTCGCGTACGCGGCGCCGAAGAGGCTCTTGGCGCGTTCGATGGCGAGCGACTCGGCGATGTCGACGAACTCGCATCCGCCGTAGTAGCGGCGACCGGGGTAGCCCTCCGCGTACTTGTTGGTGAGGACGCTGCCCTGCGACTGCAGGACGGAGACCGGAACGAAGTTCTCGCTCGCGATCATCTCGAGGGTGTTGCGCTGGCGACCGAGTTCCTGCTCGAGGACGGCAGCGATCTCAGGGTCGACCTCGGAGAGAGGCGCGTTGAACGTGTCGGACAAGACTTGCTCCTTTGTGACAGCGGCGGACATGACGATTGTAGGTTCTTCGTCTCGGCCCAGGCGTGCGGCCGAATCCGCCCTCTGAAAAGGTGCAGGGTCGCTCCCCGATGGTGAGCCCATCTGAGACGGAGCCGAAGCCCCCTCTATACGCCAGTTGCGACCCGGCCAGCATAGCAGCGGAGCGCACCGCGTCCACCGGTCGACGGGGTGCAGACGGGGTGCCACCGGACTCTGGCGGGTCGCGCCGACCCCGTGCAATCATGAGCCGACGGGGTTTGCACGCACGCCGCGCAAAATCATGTGCGGCGGTGTCCTCACCGCCGCACGCCCGCACGACCAACCACGCAACAACCGTCCGCCTCACCCACCGATCCGGAGGTCTTCACCCATGGCACGTGTCATCCCCCAGCCCGCGAGCGTCGTCGTCGATGCCGCATCGGCACCGTTCACGCTCACGTCGGCGAGCAGGATCATCGCTTCGCCCGATGCCGCGTCGGTCGCCGATCTGCTCGCGAGCGCACTCCGCACGTCGACCGGGTACCCGCTGGCCGTCGTCCGGGCCGAGGATGAACCGACCGACGGGCGTGAGCACGACATCCGCATCACGGCTGGACCGGCATCGGTTCAGGCCGGCACGGGTCTCGCCGAGGACGAGTCCTACCGGCTGAGCGCGAACGAGTCGGGCGTCGACATCGTCGCGGCAGAGCCCGCCGGCGCGTTCGCCGCCGTCCAGACGCTTCGTCAGCTGCTCCCGGCCGCGAACTGGAGCCCCCGGGTCCAGGCCGTCGCGTGGACGGTCAAGGCGACGACCGTCGAGGATGCGCCCCGATTCCGCTATCGCGGGGCGATGCTCGATGTCGCGCGCCACTTCTTCACGGTCGCGCAGGTCCAGCGCTTCATCGACCAGATCGCCGCGCTCAAGATCAACGTCCTGCACCTGCATCTCACCGACGACCAGGGGTGGCGCCTTCACATCGACAGCTGGCCGGAGCTCACGGGCGTCGGCGCGAGCACCAACGTGAACGGTGCGAAGGACGGGAAGGGCGGCTTCTACACGGCTGACGACTACCGCGCCATCGTCGACTACGCGGCGGCCCGCTTCATCACGATCGTCCCGGAGGTCGACGTGCCGGGACACACGAATGCGGCGCTCGCCTCCTACGCCGAGCTCAACGCCGACGGCGTGGCGCCGGCGCCCTACGAGGGCACGGAGGTCGGTTTCTCGACGCTCACGATCGGCGCGGAGATCACCGAGCGCTTCCTCACCGAGGTGCTCGGCGAGGTCGCGGCGGCGACCCCCGGACCGTTCCTCCACATCGGCGGCGACGAGTCCCACGCGACGAAGCCGGAGGACTTCCTCGCCTTCGTCGAGCAGGCCACCGGCATCGCCGCCGCGACCGGCAAGACCGTCATCGGCTGGCACGAGATGGGCAAGTCCCCCGCGCTCGTGCCCGGCACGATCGGCCAGTACTGGAACTACCTCGTGCCGCAGGAGGGTCACGCCGAGGAGCTCCGCTCGTTCGTCGACCAGGGCGGGAAGGCCGTGATGTCGCCCGCCGACGTCGCGTACGTCGACATGAAGTACACGGAGGACTTCCCCCTCGGCCTCACCTGGGCGGAGGGCCCCACCTCCGTCGAGGCGTCCTACGGCTGGGATCCCGCGGCGATCGTCGAAGGCGTCACCGAGGAGGACATCCTCGGCGTCGAAGCACCGCTCTGGACCGAGACGGTCGTCTCGAGCGCCGACATCGAATCGCTCGTCTTCCCCCGCCTCGCCTCCGTCGCCGAGACGGGCTGGTCCGCGGCAGGACCGAAGGACTGGTCCGAGTTCCGCAGCCGTCTCGCGGAACTGGGCCAGGACTGGACTGCGGCCGGCGTCGCATTCCACCGCTCGCCCGAGGTGGACTGGTCGCCGAAGGCATGACCTCCACCGCCCCGCACCCGCACCCGGACCGGTGCGGGGCGGGGCGGGGCGGTGACGCCTGCTGAGTAGCATGTGGCCATGGTGATCACGAGGCTGCTCCGACCGACGACCGGCGGCGACGCCCACCGCGTCACCTTCGTCGAGCTGTTCTTCGACCTCGTGTTCGTGTTCGCGATCACGCAGATCTCCCACTCCCTCATCGCCCACCAGGATGCGACGACGCTCCTGCACACGATCGTGCTCACCCTCGCCGTGTGGTCGATCTGGTCGGACACGGCATGGGTCACCAACTGGCTCAACCCGCAGAGCGGACCCGTCCGCGGCATGCTTATCGTGCTCATGCTCCTCGGGCTGCTCATGTCGAGCGCCATCCCGGAGGCGTTCGGCGATCGGGGGCTCCTGTTCGCGTGCTCCCTCGCGGCAATGCAGGTGGGCCGGAGCGTGTTCACGATGATCGCGTTCCTCCGCGAGCACCGGCGGGCGCACGCCGTGAACTTCGTGCGGATCAGCATCTGGCTGGCCGTCTCGGGAACACTTTGGATCACGGGAGCCCTGGCGTCCGACGAGCAGCGCATCTGGATCTGGCTCGTCGCCGTCGCCATCGACTATGCGGGCCCGCGCGCCAGGTTCTGGGTGCCTGGACTCGGTCGCTCCGACCTGCACGCGTGGGACGTCACGGGCGAGCACCTCGCGGAACGGGTGAGCCTCTTCGTCATCATCGTGCTCGGCGAATCGATCATCGTCACCGGCAGCGCCTTCTCCGCCGAACCGCTCAGCTGGACGACGGCATCGGCGTTCCTCGCAGCGTTCGCGAGCACCGTCCTGATGTGGCTGCTCTACTTCAACCACGGGCAGGAGGAGGGCAGCGACTACATCTCGGGGGCGGATGAACGAGGCCTCATCGCGCAGGTCGCGTACACCTACATCCCCGTCCTCGTCGTGCTGGGCGTGCTCCTCACCGCCGTCGCCGACGAGATCGTGCTGCTGCACCCGTTCGGCGGAGGCGGCGAAGGCGGCGGGGGCACGGCCGGCGAACACCTCGCGGGGGGTGCGACGGGCGCGGATCTCTGGACCGCCGGGATCATCTGCGGCGGCGCCTTCGTCTACCTGCTCGGGAATCTGCTGTTCAAGCGGGCGACGGGTGGCCCGTGGCTCGTCTCGCACCTCATCGGGATGCTCGCGCTCCTGCTCCTCGTCGCAGGGCACGGGCTGGCGACGCCTCTCGCCCTCAACTGGCTCACGAACCTCGTGCTCCTCATCGTCGTCCTCGGCGACGAGCGAGCGTTCCGCCGGAAGCGGCGGATGCGGGCGGGTGAGGCGACGGGAGCACCTCCGGCCGACGCCGCGGACACGATCTGAATGCGCTGGCACGATCTGAACGCGCTGGCAGAGCACGAGCGCAGACAGAGAGAAGGGGGTGATGCCCGCCCCCGGGCATCACCCCCGACCGTGATCGGCGGGTAGAGCATCGCTGCTCCCCCACTCCCGCCGAAGCCTGGAACAGTTCGGGCTGTCAGGCGTGCGACTCGCTACGGCCGAATGTCGCGAGCCGAGACCGTCTAGGGACGGTCACCGTGTGCAGTTACTCGGGCGACCTCCGATACCGGGGTCGGCGGAGCACTGCAGACGTCACGAAGAGCGCCGCAGCGGACGTCGTGGCGATCGCCACGAGCCACAGCATGAGATCGGGTGCGTTCATGGAACATCTCAGTCGCGTCGACCCAGTGGGTCGATTCCGCGCTGGCTTCTCCTTCACCCTGAGAGATGCGGGCGCCTCGGGATCATGACGCGACTTCATCACGAACTTCTGACAATTTTGCGCAACAGGTGTTTTCTGGGCTTTCCCTGGCAACATTGAAGAGTCGGCGTCATGAACCGACGCGTTTCGGCTCTCTCGGTTGGACGCATGTCGTCCACACCCCACGAATCCGGAGGCCCCATGACCACGGACGGCACGACCACGCCGGCCAGCACCGAGCACTCGAGCACCGAGCAATCCGACGTCGAGCTCGTCGAGAGCTCGCGCGGCGGCGACACGAACGCGTTCGCCGAACTCTGGCGCCGCCACTCGCGCGCGGGCCGGACGGTCGCGCGATCCGTGACGTCGAGCATCGATCCGGACGACCTCGTCTCCGAATCGTTCGCCCGCATCTACCAGGCCATCAACAAGGGCAAGGGACCGACCGGCGCGTTCCGCCCCTACCTCTTCACCACGATCCGGAACACGGCGGCGGCGTGGGGACGCGCGCGCCGGGAGACCTCCCTCGACACCCTCGACTCGTTCGAGGACCCGGAATCGAGCCCTGACGCATCGATCGACGCGCTCGACCGCAGTCTCAGCGCTCGCGCCTTCCGCAGCCTGCCGACGAGGTGGCAGGAGGTGCTCTGGTACACGGAGATCGAGCAGATGACGCCGGCCGAAGTGGCTCCGCTCCTCGGCATGAAGGCCAACTCCGTGGCCGCCCTCGCCTACCGGGCCCGCGAAGGGCTCCGCGAAGCCTGGATCCAGGCGCACCTGAAGTCGGTCGACGACGACTCCGATCACGCGTTCACGATCGGCCGGCTGGGCTCCTACGCCCGCGGCAACCTCGGCGCCCGCGACACCACGAAGGTCGAAGCCCACCTCGACGAGTGCGCGAGGTGCATGATCGTCGCCGCCGAAGCGAAGGACGTCGGCTCACGCATGGCGCTCGTCCTGCTCCCGCTCGTGGCGGGCACGGCCGGAGCACTCGGCTACACGGCCTGGCTGCAGACGGGCGCGCAGTCGAGCGCGGTCGCCGCAGCGATGCCGCTCACGGTCACGGGCGGAGCGGCGGTCGCCATGCACGGTGCCGGCGCCGCCCACGGCGGGGCTGCGGCGACGGGATTGTCCGCGACCGCAGGCGCAGGTGCCGGATCTGGCGCCGGTTCCGGCGGCGGCGCGGCTGGAGGAACAGCGGGCGGCGCGGGTGCGGGTGCGGCGGCAGGACTGTCCGGCGGGATCATCGCCGCGATCGTCGGCGGTGTCATCGCGGCCGGGACCGCAGCGGCGCTCGTCCTCGGACCGATGGTCTTCCCCGCGGCTCCGGAGACCGACACGAGTGCGAGCGAGCAGACCGCACCGGATCCGCAGGGTGGCACGTCCGTCGTGCCGCCGGTGACCGCACCGACGACCGCTCCCACCGTGCCGCCGGCATCACCAGCACCCTCCGACCCTCCAGCGACGCCGAAGCCGACCGAGCCGAAGACCCCCGTGACGAAACCGACCGTCGCGCCAGAGGTGCCGGTCGTTCCCGTGGACCCGCCCGTCGTGCCGCCGGTGGTCCCGCCCGTGATCCCTCCGACCGACCCGCCGATCCCCCATGTGGACCCGCCGGCCGCCCTCGCGGAGCCGTCCATCGACATCGGCAACGGCTACGTCTGGCCGATCCTCTCCGGAACGGGCGCCGTCCCGAACGCGCCCATCGACATCCTCGCGAAGGACGGCTCCACGGTCGCTACGACCACCGCTGACAACCTCGGCGCCTGGACCGTGACGGTCGCGGGCCTCCCCGAAGGCGATGGGACCCTGGGCGCCAGACAGACGGACCCGAAGACCAAGCTCCCCTCGCCCGTGTCCGTGGCCGTACCGGTCACGACGGTCGCGGCGCCGGTGCTGACCGGGGTGAGCCCTGGGGAAACGGTGCAAGAGGGATCGAATCGAACCCTCGTCATGAGTGGAGCACCCGGAAAATACGTGCGGCTCACCTCCGGAGGAAATGACGTCGGCGCTCAGCCCTTGCAACTCGATGCCTCCGGAACCCGCTCCCTGCTCGTCAACTTCCCGGGCGCGCGTCCCCGCCACGTCGTCCTCGAGTACGTCGACGGGAACCGATCTGGTCCGGCGACCGCCGTCGATTTCTCGGTGGAATAGTCCGTTACAGAGCGCGACGCCTCGTCACGAGGCTCGACGTACCGAGCAGCAGACCGGCCACGATGAAGAGTCCGACGTAGACCCAGGGCAGCACGTGGAGCCCGACCTTGTCGAGGAGCAGAGCGCCGACCGCCGAACCGCCACCGATGCCGGTGTTGAACGCCGTCGTGTAGAACGCGTTCGCGGCATCGCGGATCCGAGGGCTCGCGGCGTGCAGCAACCGCGTCTGCATGAGCGGCGGAAGCATTCCGAACGCGGCGCCCCAGATGAAGAAGGCGATGATCGCACCGGGCATCCAGCCGCTCAGGAGAGCGAGAGCGGTCACCGAGAGCGCTGACACGATGAGGGCGCTGAAGAGGCCGGCCGTCGCGTGCTTCGCGAACACCGTGCCCGTCAGCAGCAGGCCGATCGCTCCCGCGACACCGTAGACGAGCAGCAGGATGCTGAGCTGTCCGGGGTCGATGCCGACCTGGTCGATGAGGTACGGGGCGATGTACGTGTAGAAGCTGTAGTGGCCGATCATGATGATGGCGACCGCGATGCAGACGATCGCGACCGGCTTGATGCTCGGGTCCCGTCCCGTCGACACGGCGCCCTTCGCGGCGGTCGACTCCTCACGGTCCACCGTCGGCAGTTTCCACCAGACGAGCGCCGCGCCGAGGATCATGAGCCCCGCGAGCACCCCGAACGCGAGCCGCCACCCGAGCGCGTGCCCGAGCGCGGTGCCGAGCGGGACGCCGAGCACGAACGCGAGCGTTCCGCCCGCTACCGTGACGGCGACCGCACGGGCGATCTGCTCCTTGGGGACGAGATGCGCTGCGTACGCACCGACGAGCGCCCAGAACACGCCGTGGGCGAGTCCGCCCATGACCCGCGTCGCGAGGAGCAGCTCATAGCTGGGGGCGATGGCGCCGAGCGCTGTGCTCACACCGAGGATCGCGATGACCGTGACGAGGAGCGTGTGCCTCGACACCTTCGCCGTGAAGTGGATGATCGGTGTGCTCGTCAGGACGACGGTGAACGCGAAGACGCTCACCAGCAGGCCGATCTGGGACTCGCTCACGCCGAGCGCCGAGCTCATCTCGGGGAGGAGGCCCGTCGGGATCATCTCGCCCGTGACGGACAGGAAGGTCGCTGCGGAGAGCGCGAGGAGACCCGTCCATGGGAAGGGAGGCGGGGTCGTCGTCGCGCCGGAAGGGGAAGTGACAGAGGAGGTCATCGGATTGATTCCAACGATGGCGTTCACTCGCCGGGGTACGTGCACCCGGCCGAGTTCGTCTGCGCGCTGGTGTGCGCGCCCAGGGCCGTCCGATACCCGGCGACCGTCGATCAGTCTACAAGAGCCGCGTCCGCAGGCAAGAGAGACCCGACCTTGCCACGCCCCAAGACATAACAAATCATTTGGTATCTGATCATCAACTATGGTTACATGATTGCTTCGGCGCTTCGTCACCCGGCCGCGCCACCCTAGAGAGAGACCCCATGAACACACTGACCAAAGCCCTCATCGCCACCGCCGTCACAGGCCTCACCGCCGTCAGCGTCGCCCTCCCCGCCAACGCCGCGGAACTCGGCTCCGCAACCACGTCGACCGCAACGTCTGCCTCAGCGGCGGACCGTCTCGAAGGCATGGTCGAGCTCAGTCGCATCTCGACGAGCACGCTGTACGGCTTCCTGCCTGCTCCTTCGGCGAGCGACGCCAACCTCCGGCTCGTGACGTGGCAGACCGCCGGCACCTGGACCACCCCGGCCGCGGGTGACACCGGCGAGATCAGCGCCGAGGGCCTGTGCCTGACCGCCTCACCCGTTTCCGAGGCAGCCGCCGTCACCGCTGAGGAGTGCGACGGCAGCACCCAGCACCAGTGGGTGATCTCCGCCGACGGACATCTCACCTCCGCCGAATGGGGCGGCTCCACCTTCAAGAGCTCCTTGGGTCGCACCTACCTGCGCCCGGCGACCACGCCGCAGATGAAACTGGAACTCGGTCTGTTGAGCCCGGTGAGTGCACACTAGGACTCCGGAAAACGGATCCGACACCGGGACGCTGTGATCCCTTCGGCGTCACAGCGTCCCGCGGTCGACAGCGCGGGGCTGGACAGGCTCCACGGCCCAGTATTCTGAATGCGTGACCCCTCCCGAAGCAACCGTCGAAGCCACCACGCCGCGCCCAGCCCACGTGCACTGGGTGCTCACGATCATCTGCGACGACCAGCCGGGCATCGTCCACGCGGTGAGCGGGGCGATCGTCGCCGCACAGGGGAACATCACGGAGAGCCAGCAGTTCTCGAGCGACGACACGGGCCGGTTCTTCATGCGCCTCCAGGTGGAATCGGCTGCAGAACGCGCCGACCTCGAAGCGGCCCTCGCACCCGTCGTCGCGCAGTACGGCCTGGACTGGAAGCTCGACGTCGTCGGCCGCCCGCTCCGCACGCTCGTCCTGGGCTCAACGGCCGCTCACTGCGTCAACGACCTGCTCTTCCGCCAGCGGGCCGGCCAGCTCGCCGTCGAGATCCCGCTCGTCCTCAGCAACCACGGCACGCTCCGCGACCTCGCCGCGTTCTACGGCGTCCCGTTCGAATCGATCCCCGTCACCGATGCGGCCTCCAAAGCAGCATTCGAAGCGCGCGTCATCGAGGTCGTCGAGGAACACGACATCGAGCTCGTCGTCCTCGCCCGGTACATGCAGATCATCTCCCCCGAGCTCTGCGAACGCCTCGCCGGCCGGGCGATCAACATCCACCACTCCTTCCTCCCCGGCTTCAAAGGCGCGAACCCCTACAAGCAGGCCCACGCCCGCGGCGTGAAGCTCATCGGCGCCACCGCACACTTCGTGACGAGCGACCTCGACGAGGGGCCGATCATCGAGCAGAACGTCGTCCGCGTCGACCACTCGCGGAGCCCGTCCGAACTCGTCGCGATCGGCCAGGACGAGGAGAGCCGCACGCTCACGCAGGCCGTCAAGTGGTTCGCGGAGGACCGGGTCCTCCTCGACGGAGCACGCACGATCATCTTCCGGTAGGCGGTTCACCCCTCCGGCGCGCATCCGCACGGAGCGACGACCGGCGGCAGAGGCACGCGCCGGTAGAATCGGCTGGTGCCAGAACGAACAGACGCAACGAAGATCGGTCCGAACGACATCCTGAGGTTCTTCCTCGAGATCGTCGCATTCTTCACCCTCGGGTTCTGGGGTTTCGTGGCGTGGCCGCTCCCCTGGAACATCGTCATCGGCATCGGTGCGCCCGTGCTCGCGATCCTCGTGTGGGCGCTGTTCCTCTCCCCCAAGGCCGTCCTGAAGATCGACCTCTACGGACGCACCCTCGTGGAGCTGTTCATCTTCGGTGCAGCCGCACTGGCGTGGTGGAACCTCGGTCTGCCGATCGTCGCGGCCGCATTCGCACTCGTCGCCGTCGTGAGCGGCGTGGTCAACGGTCGTAAGGAGATCGCATGAGCCTCATCGTCCACTCCGCACAGAAGGTCGACGGCCACGGCCAAGTCGACGATTTCTGGTTCGCTTCAACCGGCGGCGACATCACGGCGACCGGCACCGGCATCGGTTGGCGAGAACACGCCGATGCGGCGGGCGCGGGCGCCACGGTCGTCGACGCGCACGGCGGCTGGCTGACGCCCGGCTTCATCGACCTCCACGGCCACGGCGGCGGCGGATTCGCCTTCGACGACGGCGCAGAAGGCATCCTCGGCGGCCTCGCGACCCATCGGGCGCACGGCACGACCCGCTCGGTCATCAGCCTCGTCTCGAACCCCGTCGACGACCTCGTCAGGAGCCTCGGCGTGATCGCCGACCTCACGGCATCCGACCCGCTCATCCTCGGTGCGCACCTCGAAGGCCCCTTCCTCTCGATCGACAAGAAGGGCGCGCACGAACCGACCGCCCTCATCGAGCCGGCACCCGCCATCGTGGAACGGTTGATCGATGCTTCGCGCGGCACGCTCCTCCAGATCACGATCGCGCCGGAGCTCCCCAACGCACTCGAAGCGATCGAGGTCCTCGTGGAGGCCGGAGTCGTCGTGGCCGTCGGACACACCGACGCCGACGAGGCGCTCACCCGCCGCGCCTTCGACGGGGGCGCCCGCCTCGTCACCCACGTCTTCAACGCCATGAACGGCATCCACCACCGTGCTCCCGGCCCGGTCATCGCGAGCTTCGAGGACCCGCGCGTCACGCTCGAACTCGTGCTCGACGGCCACCACGTGCACCCGGACGTCGCCAAGCTCGTCTTCGCCCAGGCCCCGGGACGCGTCGCCCTCATCACCGATGCGATGGCCGCAGCCGGTGCAGCCGACGGCCGCTACATGATCGGTTCGCTCGACGTCGACGTCGTCGAAGGCGTCGCGCGCCTCGTCGAGGGCGGCTCGATCGCCGGTTCCACGCTCACCCTCGACCACGCACTCCGCCTCGCCGTCGAGATCGGTGTCGCTCCGGCCGTCGCGGTCGAAGCGCTCACCGCGACCCCTGCGCGCGTCCTCGGCCTCCAGGACCGCTTCGGCAGCCTCACCGTCGGCCGCGCGGCTGACGCGGTCCTCCTCGACCACGGCTGGAACGTCCGCAGCGTCTGGGCGGACGGCGTGGCGATCGCGGGGGTCCAGGCATGACCGCGCCCGTCCTCGAACAGCTCCGCGCAGCGCTCGGCGACGCCGTCTCGACCGACGACGCGGCCCTCACGATCGCGCGCGCGGACAAGTCCGGACATGTGACGCCGACCCCTCCGCTCGCCGTCGTGAGCGCCCGTTCGATCGAGGACGTGCAGACGACGATGCGGATCGCCACCGCGACCGGGACCCCGGTGGTCACACGCGGCGCCGGAACCGGGCTCGCCGGTGGCGCGCTCGGGTCCGCCGGTGAGATCGTCCTCTCCACCCTCGCCATGAACCGGGTGCTCGAGATCAACGAACCCGATCTCCTCGCGGTCGTCGAGCCCGGCATCATCAACGGCGACTTCAACGCGCTGCTCGGCGAGCGCGGTCTCTGGTTCGCTCCGGACCCGGCGAGCCGCGCCATCTCGACGGTCGGCGGCAACATCGCAACGGGCGCCGGCGGACTCCTCTGCGCCAAGTACGGCGTGACGCGCGACGCGGTCCTCGGCCTCAAGGTCGTCCTCGCGGACGGGCGCCTGCTGACCCTCGGCCACCGCAGCGTCAAGGGTGTCACGGGCCTCGACCTCACGAGCCTCATGGTCGGCTCCGAGGGAGTGCTCGGCGTCATCGTCGAAGCGACCGTGCGCATCCGTCGCATCCCCGTCGGGGCCGTCGCCACCGTCGCCGCATACTTCCCGAGCGTCGTCGCAGCCGCAGCCGCCACCGCGGCCGTCACGGCGTCGGGCGTGCAGCCCTCCATCATGGAGCTCATCGACCCCAACGCCCTCGCGGCGATCCACCGCTATCTGCGGCTGCCGGCCCCCGCAGTCGGCGAGACGCACGTCGTCATCCAGACCGACGGACCCGGATCGGAAGCCGATGCGGCCGCCATCGCGCAGGTCCTCGTCGCCTCCGGCGGCCGCGCGGAGCTCTCGACCGATGCCGCGACGGGCGAGCACCTGCTGGCCGTCCGCCGCGCTCTGCACCCCTCGCTCGAAGCCATCGGCACGACCCTCATCGAAGACGTCTCGGTGCCGCGCAGCCAGCTCGCCGCCATGTTCCAGGCGATCGCCGAGATCGAGCGGAAGTACGGCATCGTGATCCCCACGGTCGCGCACGCCGGTGACGGCAACCTGCACCCGAACTTCGTGTTCGACGGTGTGGAGGTGCCGGACCTCATCTGGCAGGCCGCCGATGAACTGTTCGTCACGGCGCTCCGCCTGGGCGGCACGCTCACGGGCGAGCACGGCATCGGCCTGCTCAAGAAGCGGTGGCTGGGCGACGAGCTCGGCGCGGATCAACTGGGGTTGCAGCAGTCGATCAAGGCGGTCTTCGACCCGCAGAACCTGCTGAATCCCGGCAAGGTCTTCTAGGCGTCAGAGCACTTCGACAAGCTCAGTGACCGGGGTCTCCGGTCCCCGAGCCTGTCGGAGGGGTGTGCACTTCGACAGGCTCAGTGACCGGGGATCTCCTCAGTGGGGTCTCCGGTCCCTGAGCCTGTCGAAGGGTTCGCGTGCGGTCAGCGGGACGACTGGCGCGCGGAGACGGTCGCGAGAATCGCCGCGTACAGCGGGTGCTCGGGAGCGAGACCCGTGACGTCCTCGACGAAACGTTCCGCGGAGAGCGTGCCGAGCAGGTGCTGCAGCTCGACGCTCTGCTCGTCGTCGGCGACATCGAATTCGAGCGCTGCGCCGACGGCGTCGACCAGCGCGGCGGAGGACAGCCCGCGCTCGGCGAGTTCAGCGGCCGGACCGATGAACCGCTCGGTCCGAGACAGCTTGCGCAACGGCTGACGACCGACACGCTCGACGGTGTCCGGCAGGTGCACGTTCGCGAAGCGCGTGAGGATCGTCTCGCGGTACTCGCGCAGCTCGTCCTCGTCGAGGCCGTGCTTCGCGACGAGCAGACTCGACGTCTCCTCGAGCACACGAGCGACTGCTGCGGCGATCTCGGGGTTCGCAAGCGCCTCGGAGATCGGACCGATGCCGGCACGCGCGCCGTAATAGGCGACCGTCGCGTGACCCGTGTTCACGGTGAAGAGCTTCCGCTCGATGTACGGCGCGAGGTCCTCGACGAAGTGCGCACCGGGCAGGTTCGGCAGCTTCCCGCCGAACGCCGGCGACTCGATGGCCCACTCGAAGAAGGTCTCGACGGTCACGTCGATGCCGTGGCCCTCCGGCTGACCCGGGACGATGCGGTCGACGGCGGTGTTCGCGAACACGGCCTTCGTGGACAGCGACTCCCAGGCGACTTCACCGACGGCGGCACGGACCTCGCTCGCGAGCAGGTCCGTCGCGTTGATCGCGTTCTCGCAGGCCATGACGGCGAGCGGGCCGAGGTCGGCGGAACGACGGTCGAGGCCGCGTGCGATGACGGGCGCGACGAAACGGAGGATCGTGGGACCGACGGCGGTCGTGACGATGTCGGCGGTCGCGATCTCAGCGACGAGCGCCTCCTCGTCCGCAGCGCTGTTGATGGCGCGGAACCCGGTGACGACCGTGTCGGACCCGCCGACGCCGACCTCGTGCACCGTGTACTCGTCAGCCGCGGCGATCTGATCGATCAGGCCGGCGTTGACGTCGGCGAAGACGACCTCGTAGCCGCCCTGGTGGAGGAGCAGACCGACGAAGCCGCGGCCGATGTTGCCCGCGCCGAAGTGGACGGCCTTCGTCATTCGTTGACCTCGCCGAGCAGGGCGTAGAGCTCTTCGGGGGTGGATGCGGCGAGGAGCTTCTCGACGTCGTCCTCCTCGGAGAAGATGATGGCGATCTTCGACAGGATCTCCATGTGACCCCCGTCCTTGCCGGCGATGCCGACGACGAAACGGACGTCGTCGCCGCCCCAGTCGATCGTGTTCTCGTAGCGGACGAAGGACAGTGCGGACTTCAGGACCGCGTCCTTGGCGTCGTTCGTGCCGTGCGGGATCGCGAGGAGGTTGCCCATGTAGGTGGAGACGGCCTGCTCGCGGGCGAGCATGGCGTCGTAGTAGTCGAAGGTGACCGCGCCGGCCGCTTCGAGGATGTCGGCGGCCTGCCGCATCGCCTCTTCCTTCGTCACCGGTTCGGTGACGATCTTGATCTGCTCCTGGGTCAAAACCTGCGACGTCATGTCATCCTCTGCGTTCGTTGCGGGTGGGTGGTGGCCCACCCGGTGAAGGGCGTGTGGAACCGGTGGGTTCCCGCCGGCGAGCGCCCTTCGCACTCGCCGGCGGGAATTCGATCCCGGGGCTAGTGTGCACCCTCCTCGCGGAGCAACTCCACAACCTCGTCGTACTTGGGGCTGTTCATGAAGTTGTCCACGGACATGTGCACGGCGCTCGGCGTCCTGGCCTGCGCGCGCTCGGTGAGCTCGCGCTGGGTGATGACGAGGTCGATGTCGTCCTCGAGGTTCGCGATCGCCTTGTTGGTGACGGTGACCTCGTCGATGCCGGCCTTCTTGATTTTGTTGCGGAGGACGCTCGCGCCCATCGCGCTGGACCCCATGCCGGCGTCGCAGGCGAAGACGATGTTCCTGATCGGCTTCCGCTCGAGGGTGGCGACGAGGCCCTCCTCGGTGACGTTGGCGCCGGCCGCCGCGCTGTCGGCGGCGAGGTTGCCGAGGACGCTGGACTTCTTGCCCTTGGCGGCTTCGGTCGCTGCGACAGCCGCCGTCAGGTCGCCCGCGTTCTCGTTCGCGAGGTCGCGCTTGCGGCTGGCCCGCAGGATGATCGCGGAGATCGTGAACGAGACCGCCGCTGCGACGATGACCGAGAGGATCACGCCGACGTAACTGTCCGGGGCCGTCTGGATGAGCACGGCGATGATGCTGCCCGGCGATGCGGGTGCTCGCAGTCCCGTGTTGAACGCCACGTTCGTTGCGACACCTGCCATGCCGCCGCCGATGGCGGCGAGGACGAGCATCGGCTTCATGAGCACGTACGGGAAGTAGATCTCGTGGATGCCGCCGAAGAACTGGATGATGATCGCGCCGGGTGCGGATGCGCGTGCCATGCCCACGCCGAACACTGCGAAGGCGATCAGGATGCCGACGCCGGGGCCGGGGTTGGCCTCGAGGAGGAACAAGATCGATTTGCCGGACTGCTCCGACTGCTGCACACCGAGCGGGGTCAGCACGCCATGGTTGATGGCGTTGTTCAGGAAGAGGATCTTGCCCGGTTCGATGAAGATGCTCGCGAGCGGCAGGAGCGAGTTGGCGACGAGCCAGTCGACGATGCCCTCGAGCCAGTTGCTGACCGCTTCGATGATCGGCGCGATGCCGAAGAAGGCGCCGACCGAGAGCAGACCACCGAGGATGCCTGCGGAGAAGTTGTTGACCAGCATCTCGAAGCCGGCCTTGATCTTGCCCTCCCAGAGCTTGTCGACCTGCTTCATGAGCCACGCGGCGAGCGGGCCGATGATCATCGCACCGATGAACATCGGGATGTTGCTGCCGACGATGACACCCATGGTGGCGATGGAGGCGACGACGCCACCGCGCTCACCGTAGATCATCCGGCCACCGGTGTTCGCGATGAGGAGGGGCAAGAGGTAGGTGATCATCGGGCCGACGAGGCCGACGTACTGCTGGAACGTTGTGCCGTCAGGCGCCTGGGCGAGCGCCGTGGCGGCGCCCTGCCAGCCGATCTGACCGGCATCGCCGAAACCGCCGAGGATGCCGTTGGGCAGCCAGCCGGTGGCGATGAAGAACGCGGTGATGAGACCCCAGGCGATGAATGCCGCGATGTTCGGCATGACCATGCCGGAGAGGAAGGTGCCGAACCGCTGGACACCGACCCGGACACCTCCCGGCTTCCGTGGTGTGGACGTCGTTGTCGTCATGATGTTGCCTCTTTCGTGTTGTCGCCGGTCGCGGTGGAGGCCGCGACGGGCTTCGGGATCGAGCCGTCGGCGGTGGGGGTCGCCTCCGGCGTCGTGTTCGGGTGTGCTGCTGCTGTTGCCGCCGCGCGGGCTCCGGCTGCGCTATCGGCGGCGAGCGCCGCCTGTGCGAGCCGTTCGGCGTCGGCCGTCGTGTACTGCTTCAGTGCGTGCCGGACGTCGGCGAGAGCCGACGGCGACATGGACAGGCTCGTCGCGCCGAGCCCGGTGAGCACCACGGCGAGGAGTGGATCCGCCGCGGCTTCACCGCAGATCCCCACAGGCTTTCCGAGTCGTCGCCCGGCTTCACCGACGAGCTGGACGAGACGGAGGACCGCGGGGTGCCACGGGTCTTGGAACGCGCCCACCGAACCGAGGAGCCGGTCTGCGGCGAGCGTGTACTGGGTGAGGTCGTTCGTGCCGATGGACGCGAAGTCCGCGTGCTGGAGGACACGGTCGGCCAGGAGCGCGCTCGAGGGGACCTCGACCATCACCCCCGGCGTCTTCAGACCGTATTCGCGGCACAGTTCGACGAAGTAGACGGTCTCCTCGACGGTCGACACCATGGGCGCCATGACCCAGAGATCCGCTGACGTCGCCGCATCGGCCTGGGCGAGGGCGGTGAGCTGCTCGCGCAGGATGTCCTCGCTCGCCCGGAGTGCGCGGAGGCCGCGAAGTCCGAGCGCCGGGTTGTCCTCGTGCGCGTCGTTGAGGAAGGCGAGGGGCTTGTCAGCTCCTGCGTCGAGGACGCGGACGACGACCTTCTTGCCGGGGAACGCGTTCAGGAGCTTCTCGTAGTGGACGCGCTGCTGCTCGACCGTCGGCGCGAGGGCCTGGTCGAGGAAGAGAAACTCGGTGCGGAACAGGCCCACGCCCTCCGCACCGAGCGAAGCCGCATCATCGGCGTGCTCGGCCGATCCGAGGTTCGCGAGGAGCGGGACGGGGGTGCCGTCGGCGAGGACACCTGGGACGACGGGGGCGCTGACGATCGCGAGGCGGTCGGCGATGCGCTGCTCGGTCTCCGCGACGAGCGCAGCGTCCGGGTTCGGGGTGACGGTGCCGGTGGCCGCGTCGATGACGAGCACGGTGCCGTCCTCGAGATCCGCAGCCTCCGTGACGCCGACGATCGCGACGATCGATTTCTCACGGGCGAGGATCGCCGTGTGCGAGGTGGGGCCTCCGTCGCTCGTGACGAGGCCGAGGACCTGGTCGAGGTCGAGGAGCGCGGTGTCCGCCGGGGCGAGATCGCGGGCGACGAGGATGAAGGGGTGCCCTGGGTTCGGGACGCCAGGCGCGGGGACGCCGAGCAGGTTCGCGATGACGCGCTGCGAGACGTCGTCGAGGTCGGCGGCCCGCTCACCCAGGTACCCGCCCATGGCGGCCAACTGGTCGCGGAACGAGGCGAAGGCCGCGTGCACGGCGAACTCGGCGGTCTTGCCGTCGGCGAGGCGCGTATCGATCTCCTCGGCGAGGGTCGGGTCCTCGGCCATCATGGCCTGGGCTTCGAGGACGTCGCGTGCGGCGCCGCCTGCGGCCTCGCCCCTGGCTTCGAGCTCACGGGCGACGGCGGCGAGCGCCTCGCGGGTGCGGGTGGTCTCCGTCGCGACGTCGAGGGTGCTGGCGGCATCGTCCGGGGCGGGCAGTGGTGCCGCCATCCGTGCGACCGGGCCGACCGCGGAACCCTGCCCGATGCCGATGCCCTGGTGGTGCGTGGTGGTGCTCATGGGGTTCCTACTGCTCGTCGTGGTCGGTGACGAGCAGTTCGGCGAGGGTGTCGAGGACCGCTTCCGACTCGGTGCCTGCGGCGTCACCGTCGACCGTGAGGGTCACGTAGTCGCCGTGTTCGATGCCGAGCGAGATGACTCCGAGGATGCTCGCGCCGTTGACGGCCTTGCCTGAACCCTTCGAGATCGTGACCGCGGACCCGGACTTCGTGGCGGCCTGGGTGAAGAGCTTCGCGGGACGTGCGTGCAAACCGTGCGACGAGCCGATGCGAACCGTGCGAGTGGCCATGGGGACTACCTCCGTGCTGTGGTGGATCGTGGGTGGTGAAAAGACTGTGGACACATCACGCGGACGCTGTCCGCGCACCGAGCGCGAGGTCGAGGGCCCGGTCGCCGCCGTTCTCGCCGAAGACGTCCTCCGGGAGGAGCGCCACGGCAGCGTCGTGCCGGCCGGCCTGCTCCGTGATCGCGTGGAGGCGACCGCCGAGGTGCGATCCGACGAGGACCACGTCGACGTCCTGCAGGCCGTCGCCGAGCATGGATTCCTGCCCGGCCGATGCCGTCACCGCGATGCCGCGGGCCTTCGCCGCGGTCCGGATCCGGAGCGCCACGAACGTACTCGACGCACCAGCGCCACAGACCACCAGGATCTTCATCGACCCGCCTCCAGAAACCGCCGAACCTTGCACCGTCATCGTGCACCCCTCGCCGTCCCCGGCACCACCAGATCGTCTTCCGCCCGGGCGGAAAGGTTCTCGAATACGCGACGGCCGACGGCTGGAGATGGTTGACTCGTTGGGAAGGACTGCAGAACGGTCATCGTCGACGGATCGAGTCCGAGTGGGAGTGGGACGTGGCACGCGAGAAACATGAACGGATGCTCGGCCATCTGGCCAAGCGCGGTTCGTGGACGACGGCCACGGAACTCGCCGACCTCCTGGGCGTCACTCCCCGCAGCGTCCGCAGCTACGTCACGGCCGTCAACACGCGCGCCGCACCGCACGACGTCGTCGAATCCGGGCCGTCCGGCTATCGGCTGAACGCCGACGGCTACGCCGTCTACCGGCAGCGAGCGGCGTCCGCCCACGAGTCCGAGACGCCCAAGGACCGCCTGTACGGTCTCGTCCGGCTCCTCATCGCCTCGCCACAGGGCATCGACGTGTTCGAGACGGCGCGCAGTCTGCACGTGAGTGAATCGACCGTCGAGGGCGATCTGACGAGGGTCCGTTCGATGCTCGCGGAGACGACGCTCACGCTCGAACGGTCCGGCAGCACGGTCACGATGACGGGCGGCGAGACCGAACGCAGGCGCCTGCTCAGTCGGATGTTCCGTGATGAGACGGATCGCGGCCTCGTGGAACTCGAAGCCCTGCAGCGGGCGTTCGCGCCTGCCGAGTTCGGTCCGTTCAAGGGCGAGCTCATCGCATCGCTCACGGACCGCGGCTACTACGTCAACGAGTACGGCGTCGCGAACGTGCTGCTCCACATCGCGATCGCGGTCGACCGCGTCGCGAAGGACCGGCCCGTCGAGGTCGTCACGCACACCCCGCAGACGCCGGAGGTCGACGTCATCGCCGTCGACCTCGCCAGGCTCGTGACCCTCCACTTCGACGTCACGCTGAGCGACGCGGACCTCGTCTACCTCGCCTATCTCCTCGTCACACGGGTCATCACGCCGGGCAGCGGTGCTCCGGCGGAATCGATCGTCGACGACTACGTCAACGCGGGCGACCTCGCGGCGGTCCGCGAAGCCGTGCGGCGGGCGGGCGAGGAGTACCTCGTCGACCTCTCGGACGAGGACTTCATCGTGCGGCTCACCCTCCACGTGCAGAACCTCATCCGCCGGGCCCACGACCAGTCGTACTCGCGGAACCCGCTCACGCGCTCGATCAAGACCTCGTACCCGATGATCTACGAGCTCGCCGTGTTCATCGCGAGCCAGCTGCAACGGCACGGCTCGATCGTCATCAACGACGACGAGATCGCCTACATCGCGATGCACGTCGGCGCGCAACTCGAACAGAATGCGCTGAAGGACACGCTCCTCGGGTGCACGATCGTGTCCCCCGGCTACTACGACATGCACGAGGTGCTGCGGACTCGCGTGGAGACGCTGCTCGGCGACGTGCTCGACGTGCGTGCCGTCGTCACCCGGAGCGACGTCGACTGGTCGTCGATCGACACGGAGCTCGTCCTGACGACGATCGAACCGCCGACGCCGGCGGACGGCATCGTGCTCATCCAACCGTTCCTCACGGCCGGCGACGTCGAACGCGTCCGGACCGCCGTCAGCCGTGTGCGACGGGCCGTCCGCCTCACGAGCATCAAGGACGAACTGCTCCAGTACTTCCACCCGGAGCTCTTCGTCCGCAACGCGTACGCGAAGGACGAGGAGTCGATGATCCGGCTCCTCGGCGAGCGGATGATCGCGCGCGGCGTCATCGACGAGGGCTATGTCACCGGCGCGATCGAGCGGGAGCGGATGTCGTCGACCGCGTTCACCGACACCCTCGCGGTGCCGCACGCGATGGCGATGAGCGCGACGTCGACGGCCATCGCGATCGCCGTCAACGAGACGCCCATGGACTGGGGCGGCGCGCGGGTCAGCGTCGTGGCGCTCGTCGCGTTCAGCGAGAGCGATCGGGCCGCGTTCCAGACCGTCTTCGATCAGTTCGTCGAGGTGTTCTCCGAGCGCGCGAGCGTTGCGCGGATCATCCGGCGCTCGGACGACTTCGGGAGCTTCATCGACGAGCTCGTGCACGTCATCGACGACTGAGGCGCCGCTTCCCCACTTCGACAGGCTCAGTGACCGGAGAGCGGCCCCAGTGACCGGAGAACGGCCTCAGTGACCGGAGAACGGCCTCAGTGACCGGAGAACGGCCTCAGCGACCGCACAGCGACAGGCTCAGTGACCGAGGTCCGGTCCCTGAGCCTGTCGATGGGTGAAACGCCTAGATGCCCTGCCAGGAGGGCTTGTTGGCGTACGTGTAGCGGTAGTAGTCCGCGTGCTGCAGCTTCGACGCGGCCGCCTCGTCGACGACCACGGTCGTGTGCGCGTGCAGCTGGACGGCGGAGCCGGGGACGTTCGCGGCGAGGGGGCCCTCGAGGGCGGCGGCGACCGCATCGGCCTTGCCCTCGCCGAAGGCGAGCAGCACGAGGTGCTCCGCGCGGAGGATCGTGCCGAGGCCCTGCGTGATGCAGTGCATGGGGACGTCGTCGATCGAGTCGAAGAAGCGCGCGTTGTCGCGACGGGTCTGCTCGGTGAGCGTCTTCACGCGCGTGAGCGAGGCGAACGACGAACCGGGCTCGTTGAAGCCGATGTGGCCGTCGGTCCCGATGCCGAGGATCTGCAGGTCCACTCCCCCGGCCGCGCGGATCGCCTTCTCGTAGTCGGCGCCGGCGTGCTCGATGGTCTCCGCTGCCCCGTTCGGCGTGTGGATCTGCGACGGGACGAGTCCGACGGGCTCCACGACCTCGCGCGTGATGACCGCGCGGTAGGACTCCGGGTGACCCTCCGGCAGGCCGACGTACTCGTCGAGCGCGAAGCCCTGGACGCCGGACAGATCGAGTCCGACGACCTTCTTCGCGAGCGCTTCGTAGACGGACAACGGGGTGGATCCGGTCGCCAGACCGAGCACCGCCCGGGGGTTACGGGTAATGAGCGAGACGATCGCTCCCGACACGAGGTCGCCTGCCGCAGCGGCGTTCTTCACAATCACAACTTCAGCCATGCGATAACTCTCCTACACCGACGAGCGCAGCACCAATCGCGGCGACCGGGGATCCGGACGGCACGAGTTCGACCCGGTCCTCGAGGTGCAACGAGGCGAGGAACGGGGAGTCCAGGGCGGACTCGACGAGCGCGTCCCGGACGACGATCTGGAGGCGTTCGCCGAGGGAGCTGAGGCCCCCGCCGATGACGACCTGGTCGACGTCGACCGTGAGCGCGAGGATGCGGAGCGCGGCTGCGGCGCCGTGTCCGAGCCGTGTGCGGAGGGCGATGGCGCGCTCGTCGCCGCGGTCCGCCGCGTCGAAGAGGTCGAGGACGGGGAACTCGTGCGAGCCGCCCCATTCCTTCGACAGCGAGCCGCCGGATGCGAGCACCTCGACGCAACCGTACTGGCCGCACGCGCAGCGGGGACCGTCGGGGTCGACCGAGATGTGACCGACTTCTCCCGCGATGCCCGTCGAGCCCCGCCAGAGGCGGCCGTCGACGACGAGGCCGGCGGCGACGCCCGTCCCGAGGTTGAGGTAGGCGAGCGAACCGGTCGCGCCGAGGAGGTGCGCTGCGCCGAGCGCCGCGGCCTTCACGTCGTTCTCGACGCTCACCGCGAGGCCCAGTCGGTACGCGAGGATCCCGCCGAGGTCGAGGTCCTCGATCTCGAGGTTCACGGCGTGCGCGACTCTCCCGCTCACCGCGTCGACCATGCCGGGGATCCCGATGCCGATGGACGCGAAGCCGTTCACGGGCACGTCCGCGAGCGCGGCGAGCTCCTCGACCGCGAGCATCGCCGTCGCGACGACCTGTTCCGGCCCGAGGCCCGTCAGCATCCTCACGCGGTGCAGGAGGCGTCCTTCGGCATCGATGACGACGGCGTCGGTCTTCGTGCCGCCGATGTCCAGTCCGACCCTCACGAGAGCTCACCGACGGGCCGCCGCGCCGCGGCGGTTCCGAGTCCGGCCATCAGCCCTTGACCGCCCCGCTCACGAGCCCGCTCGTCAGGCGACCCTGGACGAACAGGAAGAAGATGATGACGGGGACGGCGACGAGCGCGGATGCGGCCATGACCTGGCCCCAGTCGATCGCGCGCGTGGAGCTCTGCATCACGAAGCCGCGCAGCCAGAGCGGGAGCGTCTGCGTCTGCTGGTCCATGAGGACGAGGGCGACGGTGAACTCGTTCCAGCACTGCAGGAACGCGTATACGCCGGAGGCGACGAGGCCGGGCGCAAGCAGCGGGAAGGTGATCCGCATGAACGCCTGGGTGCGGCTCAGGCCGTCGACCATGGCCGCCTCCTCGAGTTCTGCCGGGATGCCGGCGACGAACCCGCGCAGCATCCACACCGTGAACGGCACCACGAACGCGATGTAGAGCAGGCTCAGACCGACGATGCTGCCCTTCAGACCGAGCGTCGACATCATCTTGTACTGGGCGATGAAGAGGCCCTCCGCCGGCAGCATCTGCACGATGAGGACGGCGAGGATGAACGTCGTCCGACCCTTGAACCGGAATCGGCTGATCGCGATGGCGGCGAGGAACGCGAAGATGAGGCAGGCGAAGACGGCGGTGAGGGTGACACCCGTGCTGATGCCGAGCGCCGTGAAGAACGAGCCGTCGGCGATCGCCGCGCGGAAGTTCCCGAGTGAGGCCTCCACGGGGAAGAACGTCGGCGTGAACGATTCGAGGTAGCTCTTCGGCAGCAGCGCCGAGTTGATCATCCAGTAGACGGGGAAGACCCAGATGAGGCCGAGGACCACGGCGAGTGCGCCGAGGAGCGTCTTGCCGACCTTGCGCTTGGCACGGCCGGGGCGGCCTCCGCTCACGCGCGCTCTGGGCGCTTCCGCGACGGGGACGCCGGGCGTGCCCGTTTCGATGAGGGTTGCGGTCATGACTGCTCGTCCTCCTTGAGGAGACTGCGGATGTAGAACCAGCTGAGCGCGATCGTCAGCGCGAGGACGAAGAGCGCCATCGCCGAGCCCTGACCGAAGTCGAGGCCGGCCACACCGGACTTGTAGATGTAGGTGCCGAGGAGGTCGAAGTCGGACCCCTTCGAACCGGCGTCCTGCAGGAGCGTGATCTGCGTGAACACACGGAGGTCCCAGATGAGCTGCAGGAGGAGCACGATCGCGATGACGGGCCGGATCGTCGGGAAGATGATGTCCTTGAAGCGCTGCCATCCGCCGGCGCCGTCGAGGGCCGCGGCTTCGAGGACCTCGTCGGAGACCTGGGTCAGGGCGGCGTACGCGGAGAACGCGACGAACGGCACCGACATCCAGATCACGATGATGCTCGCGACGACGAAGAAGGTGCTGGGGGTGCCGATCCAGTCGAACCGGTGCATGTCGACGCCGGGGATCATGTCGAGCAGGTAGTTGATGGCGCCGCGGCGGCGGTCGAAGAGCCAGATCCACACGGTCGTGGCGGCCACGACCGGCATGGCCCAGGCCAGGAGCAGGCCGATCTGCAGGGTCAGTCTGGCCGCCTTGCCGATGGCCGTCATGAGCTGGGCGAACAGCATGCCGATCACGAGCGTGATGAACGCGGTCGCGAGGCAGAAGACGAGGGAGCGCACGACGACGCCCCAGAACTCCGGGTTGGTCGCGACGGCGATGTAGTTGTCGAGTCCGACGAACGGCGGGGCCTGCCCACCGAGTTGTTGCAGCGCCCCGTACTTCTGGAACGAGGTGACGATCTGCCAGATGACGGGATAGCCGAGTCCGAAGAGGAGGATGGCGATGGCCGGGATGAGCAGCATGTACGGCGCGAAGCGCTTGCGGCGGCGGTTCTGGACCGCGGTTCGGGTGATGGTGGCGCGCGGCGTGCGTTGCAGCGTCGACGAGGTCACGTGCGTCCTCCGTTCGGTTCGAGTTCGGAGTTCGGACCCCGCCGCGCGTGCGACGGGGTCCGAACCGTGGAGGGCTGGATCAGCCGTTGATGATCTTGTTGATCTTGTCGTCGTACTCCTTGGCGAGGGCCTTGATGTCCCCACCGCCGGCGACCTTGCCGAAGAACTCCTCGAGGTACGACTTGCCCTCGACGGCTGCCCAACCGGGTGCGGCCGGCGTCAGCTTCGAGTGCAGTGCGGAGTCGACGAGCGCCTTCGCGAACTGGTCGTCGCCGAGCGAGGAGACGTAGTCGGTGTTCGCCGGGCCGAGGCCGTTCTTGCCGAGCATCTCCTGGTACGTGTCGGAGAAGATGATGCGGAGGAGTTCCTTCGCACCGGCCTGCTTCGCGCTCGTCTTGGAGATGGCGATGTTGGATCCGCCGGCGAAGACCGGGGCGGGCTTGCCGTCGTTGCCTGGCAGCGGGAAGACGCCGAAGGTGTCGTCGTTCCAGGTGCGGACCTCGACGGGTGCGCCGTTGGCGTCGACGACCGCGTTGCCCGCGTCGTCCTTCTTGTCGCCCGTGAAGTCACCGATGGACCAGTGGGCCCAACCCGGTGCGATGATCGTCGCGGCTTCGGGAGCGCCGCCGTTGCGGTCATTGTTGATGTTGACCCACGGCGTGCTGTCCTTCTCCGTCACAGGAGCGTTGGACGCGTCCGTGAACAGCTGCTGGAACTGCTCGAGGCCCTTCTGCGTGTCAGCGGAGGAGAGTGCGGACGCCCACTTGTCGCCGTCCTTCGTGGCGAGCTCGCCGCCGTTGGCGAAGACCCACGAGACACCGTTGCGCCAGTCCTCGCCGCCGATGTAGAAGCCGGACTGTGCGGGCGTCTTCAGCTTGGCGACGTCGGCGTTGAACTCGTCGAGCGTCTTCGGCTCTTCGAGGCCGGCAGCCTTCCAGATGTCCTTGCGGTAGGTGATGTAGCGCGAACCGAAGTAGTAGGGCAGTGCGTACTGCTTGCCGTCGACCTCGCCGACCTCGACGAAGGAGTGGAGGAGCTTGTCGCCGCCCAGGTCCTTGTAGATGGGGCTCAGGTCGGTGAAGGATCCGGCGTTCGTGAAGGTCGGCGACCAGGTGTTGCCGATCTCGGTGACGTCGGGGGTGTTCTTCG
Organism: Plantibacter lichenum; assembly: GCF_050587525.1. NCBI lineage: Bacteria > Bacillati > Actinomycetota > Actinomycetes > Micrococcales > Microbacteriaceae > Plantibacter > Plantibacter lichenum. The sequence goes on from NZ_JBOBFT010000007.1 coordinate 101,947, forward strand.
CGTCGGGGAGCTGGTTGGTGAGCTTCGTGAGCGCGTCGCCCCAGCCCTGCTCCTCGATCGTGAGGGTGCCGCCCGTGGCCTTCTTGTACTCGGAGATGAGGTAGTCGCGGAGTTCCTGGGGCGTGTCGCTGCCCATGACCCAGAACGTGACGTCCTGGTCCTTCGCGCCCTTGGCGTCGAAGCCGCTGGCTTCGCTGCCCGCTGCACCGCCGGTTGAACAGCCGGCGAGCGCGATGGCGGATGCCGTGACCAGCGCGAGGATACCGAGCTTTCGCTTCATAGTGATCTTCCTTCTCTTGGTGCTGTCAGCGTGGCCGGGATAGCCACACATCGAGTTCGGACGTCTACTGTGACGCCCGGGGTGGTCTACAGGACCGTGACGGCCGGTGATGCTGTCTGCGCATGTTCGAGAAGCCGCGCTTCCCGGTCATCGTCGATCCGGTCGTATTTGTTAGTAAAGCGTACGAACTAAACCATCGCAAGCAGGACAGCACCGATCCACCACTCGTTTACCCAGTCGTTACAAACGCCACCCGGCCGTTATCCCGCGGAAACACGACACGTGCGCATCGGATGCACCGACATGGGAACCACTGCCCATGGCGCTCTCCGCTGCGCCAGATAGCCTGGAGGGCGGTGCGCAGCTCGCGCCACCACACATTCGTAGGGGGACCCCACAGCATGAAGAAGAACACAGCAGCCCTGCTCGGCGGATTCGCCATCGTCGGCCTGCTCCTCACGGGTTGTGCCGGCGGCGGCCAGAGCAAAGCCGACGCGTGCAAGCTCATCAGCACCGAGCTGACCGACTCCGCAGCACAGCTCTCCGCAGCCTTCTCCGGGATCGCCACCGACCCGGACAAGGCGACGACCGATCTCAAGAAGATCGACACGAACTTCGGCGAGACGATGGACAAGGTCTCGAACGAGGACATCAAGAAACCCGCCCAGGCCACGAAGGAATCACTCTCGAAGGTCATCAGCCTCCTCGTCGCAGCCGCGGCCGACCCGGCGAAGGCCGACCAGACGGCTCTCGGCGACGGCATCACCGCATTCCAGACGGACGCGACCGACCTGCAGACCGCCTGTAACTCCTAAGCGTTCCCACTCCCCACCAGGGGAGACGAGGGGCTCGGATCCGTGCGATCCGGGCCCTGTGGCGTTTCCGGATCAACTATGGGTGTGAACTCATCAGTATGTCAGTGCGTAAGATGGTTTTACGACGATGCTGTAGGAGGCACCGATGAAGTTTTTCCAAAGGCTCGGCAGATCGATCATGCTGCCGGTCGCCGTCCTGCCCGTAGCGGCGATCCTCGTGGGCCTCAGCTACTGGATCAGATCCGCTGCGGGTGAGAACCTCGCGACCACGTTCCTGAGCGCGGCGGGCGGGGCGCTGCTCGACAACATGCCGCTCCTCTTCGCGATCGGCATCTCGATCGGCATGGCGAACAAGACCGACGGCACCTCAGCCCTCGCCGGACTCGTGTCCTGGCTGACCGTCACGACGCTCCTGAAACCCGAGACCGTCGCGCTGTTCCAGGGCATCGATCCGGGAGACGTCGATCCGGCGTTCTCGAGCATCCAGAACGCCTTCATCGGCATCCTCTGCGGCCTCATCGGCGCGTTCTGCTACAACCGCTTCAAGGACACGAAGCTGCCCGACGCGCTGTCGTTCTTCTCCGGCAAACGGTCCGTCGCGATCGTCACCGCGGGCGTCTCGCTCGTCGTCGCCCTGGTCCTCTATTTCGTGTGGCCGTTCGTCTACGGCGGTCTCGTGGGATTCGGTGAGTACATCGTGACCCTCGGGCCCATCGGAGCGGGCATCTACGGCTTCATGAACCGTCTGCTCATCCCGCTCGGGCTGCACCACGCCCTCAACTCGGTGTTCTGGTTCGACGTCGCCGGCATCAACGACCTGGGCAACTTCCTCGACGGGACCGGCGTCTACGGGGTCACGGGCCAGTACATGACGGGCTTCTTCCCCATCATGATGTTCGGCCTCCCCGGCGCCGCTCTGGCCATGTACCTCACCGCCAAGACCAGGCGGAAGAAGATCGTCTATGGCATCCTCCTGTCCTCCGCCGTCTCCTCGTTCTTCGTCGGCGTGACCGAACCGCTCGAGTTCGCCTTCATGTTCCTCGCACCCTGGCTCTATCTCGTCCACGCGGTGTTCATGGGCGTCTCGCTCGCGATCAGTGCACTCCTGCCGGTCCGGATGGGCTTCGGCTTCTCGGGAGGATTCATCGACCTCGTCCTCAACTGGACGAACCCCATGGCGGAGAACCCGTGGCTCATCCCCGTCATGGGCGTCGGCTGGTTCCTCATCTACTTCTTCGTGTTCCGCTTCGTGATCCTCCGCTGGAAGCTCAAGACGCCCGGTCGCGAGGACGATGACCAGGTCGACGCAGACGAGTCCGCACCAGGCGGCACCTCGGGCGCCGCCTACTTAGCGACCGCCTCGAAGTTCATCGACGCCCTCGGCGGGAAGGACAACCTGACGGACATCGACAACTGCGCGACACGGTTGCGTCTGGAGGTGGCGGACACCACCCTCGTCGACGAAGCGGCGCTGAAACGCGCCGGTGCCGCCGGCACGATCAAACCGGGCGGCACATCGGTCCAGGTCGTCTACGGCCTGAACGTCCAATTCGTGAAGGACGCGATGGAACAGCTCATCGCGGGGACGGCCACCGCGCCCACCCGCGATGACGAACCGGTGCATGCGTCACCGTCCGCGACCGTGCTCACCGCTGAAGCGCCCGCGAAGACGCTCGTCCTTCGACAGCCGCTCGCCGGTACGGTCCTGCCGCTCTCAGCGGTGCCGGACCCGACGTTCGGCGAGGGCATCATGGGGCCCGGCATCGCGATCGAGCCCTCCGGCGACACCGTCATCGCACCGGTGGACGGGACCGTCGGCCACGTCTTCGACACGGGCCACGCCGTCGCGCTCCTCCTCGAGGACGGCACGGAGCTCCTCATCCACGTCGGGATCGACACGGTCCAGATGCGCGGCGACGGCTTCGAGACCCTCGTCCAGGTCGGCGACGAGGTGACCGCGGGCACGCCCCTCCTCCGGTTCGACCTCGCGAAGATCCGGGCCGCCGGACATCCGTCGATCACGCCGATCGTCGTCCTCAACGACGAGTCCGCGGTCATCCAGCTCGCCTGACCCGAACGCACCGCTCGTCGGCGGCTTCGTGTCGTCCAGGCCAGGCCCGGATGACACGAAGCCGCCGACGAGCGGATGGGCTGGGCGCTATCCGCGCTGCACGCGGAGCGTCACGATCTCGAAGGGACGCAGACGCAGCGCGACCGAACCGTCCGCGGCGAGTGCCGGCTGGTCACCGGTCGTGCGCTCCAGGAGGTCCGTCCGCTGGAGCCCCGCGACGGCGAACCCGAAGCGGACGTTCGCCGACGACCGTCCGCCGGACGCCTCGTACAGGCGGACGACGAGATCGCCCGAACGGTCCTCCGCCAGCTTGACCGCTTCGACGACGACGGCCGGGTCGTCGACCGACACGATCGGCGCGACGGGCGCACCCGTGAGGGTCCGCAACGGGAGGTTGATCCGGTAGCCCTCACGTGCCGCATCGAGGATCTCCGCACCGACGGTGAGCGTCGACCGGAGGACGTGCACGCCCTGGTCGGCTTCTGGATCGGGGAAGAGCGGCGCGCGGAGGAGCGACTGGCGCACGAGTGTCGTCGTCCCGCCGTCCGTCCGCGTCGCCCGGGTGATGTCGTGCCCGTACGTCGAGTCGTTCGCCACGGCGACGCCGTAGCCGGGCTCCCCCACGTGCACCCACCGGTGCGCGGAGGTCTCGAAGCGCGCCGCGTCCCACGAGGTGTTGACGTGCGTCGGCCGGTGGATGTGCCCGAACTGGATCTCCGAGGTCGCATTCTCGGCGCGGACGTCCACGGGGAACGCGAGCTTCAGGAGCTTCTGCCGTTCGTGCCAGTCGACCGTCGTGACGACATCGACCGTCGGACGGCCGGGCTCCACCGAGATCGACTGCGTGATCGTCGAGGCGCCGAAGCGATGCGTGATGCGGACGGCGACCCGCCCCACGGCATCGCTCCCGTCGGCCTCCAGCGCCACAGACTCCGCCGCGGCGAGCTCCGTGAGGTGTCTACGGTAGTGCATGTCCACGTCCCACGCGTCCCACTGGTTGGGGGTGTCGCGGAAGACCTGCAACGCGAACGACGTCTCCCCGTCCGGGACCGTCTCACGATCGGCGACGACGTCGAAGATCGACGTCACGCGGCCCACCGCATCGATCCGCACGCGCACGAGGCCGTTGTCGAGGAGCCAGCCGTCGGCGTCCTGCACGATGCTCGCCGCCTCGCCGGAGACGCGAGCTGCAGCGCCCAGCGCCGGCACGCCGTCGACCGCGTAGGGCGATGCGTTGACGTGGACGACCTCTGCCGAAGCGGCAGTCGCGCCAGCATCACCGGCACCGCCGCCGAGCGAGGCGAGCGACGCATCGATGAGCCCGCCCAGTCGCTCGGCGACCTCCGCATAGTTCGCCTCGGCCACCTGGTGGACCCAGGCGATCGACGAACCGGGCAGGATGTCGTGGAACTGCTGGAGCAGGACCGTCCGCCACGACGTCTCGAGCGCGGCGTAGGGATACTCGGCGCCCGTGCGGATGGCGGCCGTCGCGGCCCACAGCTCCGCCTCGCGCAGGAGGTGCTCGCTCCGGCGGTTGCCGCGCTTCGTACGCGCCTGCGAGGTGTAGGTGCCACGGTGGAACTCGAGGTACAGCTCACCCGACCAGATCGGCGGGCGCTCGTACGTCGCCTCCGCACGCTCGAAGAACGCCTGCGGCGAAGCGAGTTCCACGATCGGCGAGCCCTCGAGCGACTTCGTCCGTTTGGCGGCCGCGAGCATCTCGCGCGTCGGCCCGCCGCCTCCGTCTCCGAAGCCGAACGGGACAAGGGACACGTTCGACGCGCCCTTCTCGGCGTACTGGCGCTGCGCCCTCGCGAGCTCGTCGCCGCTCAGGATCGAGTTGTACGTGTCGACGGGCGGGAAGTGCGTGAACACCTGGGTGCCGTCGATGCCCTCCCACTGGAAGGTGTGGTGCGGGAAGCGGTTGGTCTCGTTCCAGGAGATCTTCTGCGTCAGGAAGTACTTCGATCCTGCGGCCGTCACGATCTGCGGAAGCGCGCCCGAGTACCCGAACGAGTCGGGGAGCCACACTTCGAGCGGCTCCACGCCGAACTCCCCCAGGAAGAAGCCCTTGCCCGCGATGAGCTGCCGGGCCATCGCCTCGCTGCCGGGCAGGTTGGTGTCCGATTCGACCCACATGCCGCCGACCGGGACGAACCGTCCTTCCTCGACGCGCGCCCGGATGCGCTCGAACAGCTGCGGGTAGTGCTCCTTCATCCATGCGAACTGCTGTGCGGAGGAGCAGGCGAACACGAACTCGGGGTCCTGGTCCATGAGGTCGAGGACGTTGGAGAAGGTGCGGGCGCACTTGCGGATCGTCTCCCGCACGGGCCACAGCCAGGCGGAGTCGATGTGCGCGTGCCCGACGGCGACGACGCGATGCGCGCTCGCATAGGCGGGTGAGGCGAGGAGCGGCGCAAGTTCAGCGCGGCCGGCGGCTGCGGTCCCGGAGACGTCGTCCGGGTCCATCGCATCGACCATCCGCTCGAGCCCGCGGAGGAGTTCCGCTCGCCTCGGCAGCTCGGCGCTCAGCTGGTTCATGAGGCCGCTGAGCGTCCACACGTCCTGCACGAGCTCCCAGACGGCCACGTCGAGCAGAGCGACATCGACGCGGCGCAGCACGTAGATGAGGGCGTCGCCGGCGGTCGCCTTGTCGCCGAGCGGTGTCGGTGCGTAGTTCCACACGCCCGCGACGTCCGGGTTCGAGGCGGCTTCGATCCAGACGTCGATCGCGCCGCCCGGGCCGACCTCGACGGGGATGTGCGCGTTGAGCGGTTCGAGCGCCTTCACGATCCGGCCGGACGGGTCGTAGACGAGCCCTTCCGCCTGGAACCCCGGCTGCGCGAAGGAGAAACCGAGGTCGACGACGATCTCGACCCGGGTGTCCGCACCGTCCCAGCCCTCCGGGACCGTCCCGGTGACGTGGAACCAGGTGGTCCCCCACGCTTTCCCCCACGGGCTGCCGACGACGAACGGGGTGTACTCGGCCTGGACGGCCTCCGCGAACGGCACCGGCTCGTCCGGCACCTCCCACGCGGTGAGGGTGAGCGGCACCGACACCGCATAGGTGGCCGGAACGAGGCGTTCCGAGACGAATCTGGCGAGTCGGGTTTCGACGAGGGCGGCATCCGTGTGCATGGGCTGTTCCTTCAGCTCGAGCGTGTGTGAGGGCAGATCTGGGGCGGTGGCCCGGCGTTACGTCATCATCACCCCGTCACCCCTTGACCGCTCCGGCGAGCGCGAACGAGCCGCCCATCCCGCGGGACACGAGGACGTAGAGCGCGAGCACTGGCACCGAGTAGATGAGGGAGAACGCCGCCAACTGCCCGTAGGCGACCGAACCGTACTGGCCGAAGAATGTGAAGATGCTCACGGCGGCCGGCTGTCGGTCCGGGCTCAGCAGCAGGACGAACGGGACGAAGAAGTTCCCCCACGCCTGGATGAACACGAAGATGAACACGACGCCGATGCCGGGGCGCATGAGCGGCACGACGACGCGCGTGAGCGTCGTCATCATCGAGGCGCCGTCCATCCATGCCGCCTCCTCGAGACTGATCGGCACGGAGTCCATGAAGTTCTTCGTCATCCAGATCGCCATGGGCAGCGAGGTCGCGGCGAGGAACAGGATCGATCCGCCGATCGAGTCGATGAGGTTGAGCGACACGAACAGGCTGTAGACGGGGACCATCATGGCCGTGATGGGCAGGCAGGTGCCGAACAGGATGCCGTAGAGGAACGGCTTGTTGATCCGCATCCGGTACCGCGAGAGTGGGTACGCGGCGAGCACCGCGCACACGACCGTGAGGATCGCGCAGCCACCGGACAGCAGGAGGCTGTTCCAGAGCGGGATGAGCGAGGTCTCCGGCGTGAGCACCGCGAGGAAGTTGTCGAGCGAGAACTGCTCCGGCCATTTCACCGTGAGCGACGCCCGCGTATCGACGGAGGCGAGCAGGAGCCAGAGCATCGGAAGCAGGAAGCACACGCCGATGAGCACGAGGACGCCGTTCGAGACGGCGCGCATGGAGCGCCCGCTGGGTGAGGTCATCGCCATGGTCAGTCCACCTCCGGTTTGAGGGCCTTGATGTACGCGACGCCGAAGATGCCGCCGACGAGGAGGAGGATCGTCGCGATCGCCGTTCCGAAGCCGAGCTCACCGAACTTGAACGCCTCCTGGTACGCGAGGAGCGGCAGCGTCGTGCTGTCGGTCCCCGGCCCGCCGCCCGTCATGACGTAGATGAGGGCGAACACTGACAGCGTCTGCAGAGTCGTGAGCATGAGGTTCGTCGAGATGCTGCGCCGGATCATCGGCAGCACGATGTAGCGGAGTCGCTGCCAGCCGCGGGCGCCGTCGACGGCCGCGGACTCGGTGATCTCCGGCGGCACGTCGTTGAGGGCGGCCGAGTAGACGAGCATCGAGAACGCCGTACCCCGCCAGATGTTCGCGAGGATGACCGAGAGCATCGGGAAGGTGTACAGCCAGCTCGGTCCGGTGATGCCGAAGACGGAGAGGATGCTGTTGAGCGTGCCGGCCTCGCTGAAGAACGCGTACGCGGCGAACGACGCGACGACCTCCGGGAGGACCCACGCGCCGACGACGAGTGTGCCGACGACGGACCGGACGACCTTGTTCGACGACTGCATGAGCATCGCCAGACCGAGTCCGAGGACGTTCTGCCCGATGATCGCCGAGGCGAGCAGGAACACGAGCGTCAGGAGGACCGACTTCGGGAAGTCCTTGTCGGTGAACAGCGCGATGTAGTTGTCGAAGCCGACGAAGCTGGCGCCCTGGGCGGCTGCACCCGAGAGCGAAGCGTCGGTGAAGGACCCGGTGAACGAGGAGATGACGGGACCCAGCAGGAAGACGCCGAGGAGGAGGACGGCGGGCAGGAGCGGCAGGGTCCGCAGGAGCCCGCGCCCGCGGGGCGCACCGCGTGGGGTGCGCGGTGCGGAGCCGCTCGGGCGGGACCCGCTCGGCCCGGGTCCGTGTGGACCCCGGCCGAGCTCTCCCGCCGTCGCGCTCGGAGTGACGGCTGTCATCGTCTACTTCGCCCGCGCCGTGTTCTTCTCGCCGACGATGCCGACGAGGGCCTCGTCATACGCCTTCGCCGCTTCCTTCGCGGACTGCTGACCGGTCATGACGGCCTCCATGGCGACCGTGATCGCGTTGGAGATCTTCGCGTAGTCGCTCGTCGCGGGACGGAAGTGCGTCACGTCGACGATCTTCGAGAAGAACCCGAAGGTCGGATTCGACGCCTGGTAGTCAGCGTCCTCGGAGACGTCGCTGCGAACCGCGATCTGGCTCGCCGCGATGTCGTACGCCTGCGAGTTCTCCTTGCTGAGGGCCGTCTCGATGAAGTCCCAGGCGGCCTGCTTGTTGGCCGTCTTCGCGCCCATCGCGAGCGTCCAACCACCCGACATGCTCGTCGCGCCGGGAGCCTGGCCGTCCTGTGTCGGCATGGGGGCCTGCGCCATCACGTCGTTCCACTCCGGCCACGGGGCCGTTCCGGTCTCGATCCACGTGCTGCTCAGCCACGAACCGTCGAGGGAGATGCCGAGCTTGCCCTTCGGCAGCCATTCCGAGGCGACCGTCGTGGCGACGTTCTTGTCGAGCGCCTGCTGCGGGCTCGGTCCGAGGCCGTCCTGGTAGATCTTGCCGATGAAGTCGAGCGAGTCCTCGAAGCCCTTCGAACCGGTGATCCACTTCCGGTCATCCGTGTTGTAGAGCGTGTCCTCGGTGCCGTACAGGAACATCTCGAAGCCCTGCATCGTCGCCGCTTCGCCCTGCGCCTTGCCGGAGTAGATGTTGATGGGGAGCACGTCGGGCAGCGCCTTCTTCAGCTGCTCGGCCGTCTCGCGCACGTCGTCCCACGTCTTCGGCTCCCACGGCACCGCGATGCCTGCGTCCTTGAAGACCTTCGTGTTGTACCAGAGCGCGCGCGTGTCAGTGCCCATCGGGATGCCGTACGTCTTGCCGTCGTCTCCGAGACCGGCGCCCTTGGCGTTCTCGTAGAAGCTGTCCCACTGATCCCACTTCGCCGTGTAGTCGTCGAGCGGCGCGAGGAATCCGGCGTCGGCGTCGGACTTCACCATGAAGGTGTCCTCGTACATGACGTCTGGCGCGGTGGCTGCGGACTTGTTCATGAGGGCGAGTTTCGTGAAGTAGTCGTTCTGCTGCGCCTCGATGGGGATCAGCTGGACGGTCACCTTGGGGTTGGCCTTCTCGTACTCCGCTTTCACGGCCTTCATGTGGTCGTCGAGCTGCGTGAACGTGCCGAACTTCTGGTACGCGACCTTGAGGGTGTCGGCGTCTCCGCCGCCACCCGCTCCGCCGCTGCAGCCGGACAGGACGAGTGCGCTCGCCGCTGCAACGGCGAGGACTCCGAGTGTGCGATTCATGGATGCTCCTTTGCTCCACGACCGGATCTCCACGTGCGGCGTCGTCACCGCAGTGCGTTGGTCACGCATAACTCAATCGAATGGAGTAACCCATGTCAAGACATTTCTCCGAGAAGTGGAGAAACCGTGATCGGACTACGCGCGCGAGATGAGGAGCGCGGACGGACGCGGCGAGAACGTGTGGTCGAGCACCAGGCAGGCTGCGCCGATCGCGGTCACGTCCTCCCCCGTCGACGACCCCGTGACGACGACTCCGTGCGGCTGCACGAGGGCCGGATGCCGGTCGATGAGCTCCGGCACCTCAGCGAGGACGACGCGCGAGAGCGGCGCCCAGAACGGTCCGCCGAAGACGACGTGGTCGATGTCGAGCAGGTTCACGACGGTGACGACCGCGCGGGCGATGTGCGCCGCGACGCCGTGCAGGATCTCCACGGCGGTGCCGTCTCCGGCCGCTGCGAGCTCGGCGATGATCCCCAGCCCACGCGTGACGAGCTCCGCGTCGAGCTCCGCCTCGTCCCCGGGGAATGCGCCTGCGCGCTCGATTCCGTCGAAGAGTCCGCGCTTCGCGGCTTCCTGCACGAGGCGCTTCGGGAGGATGAGATCCCCCAGGCAGCCGCGCCGGCCGCACGAGCACCGCCGCCCTTCGTCGTCGACCATGATGTGGCCGGCGTCGCCTGCATTCCGGCTCGCCCCGCGGACGACTTCGTGGTCGAGCGCGAGCCCGATGCCGACACCGGTGCCGTAGTAGAAGAACGCGAAGTTGTCGCGACTGGGGCCGCTCTGCAGCCACAGTTCCGCGACGGCCGCGGCCGTGACGTCCTTCTCGAGGACGACCGGCAGCCCCGTCGCCTCGAGCAGCGCATCGCGGAGGGACACGTGCTCCCACCCGGGGAGGAGCGGCGGGTCGATGAGGATGCCGCGTTCGGCATCGATCGGCCCGGGTGCGGCGATCCCCACGCCGAGCACGTGCTCGCGAGCGACGCCCGCCTCCGCGACGAGGGCATCGATCGATGCGGCGATGGACACGATGACCGACGCCGGATCGATCGCGGACGGGGTGAGGCTCCGCGAGTGTGCAATGACTGCACCCTCGAGGTCGAGCACCACGTACGTGATGACGGCGGGGTCCAGATGGACGCCGATCGCCACTCGTGCGCGGGCTTCGAGCTGCAGGATGGTCCTCGGCTTGCCAGGGCCGCTGCTGGACTTGCCGCTCTCGACGACGACGCCGTCCTGCAGCAACCGCTTCGTGACATTCGACACCGTCTGGGCGGAGAGCCCCGTCTGGCCGGCGAGTTCCACCCGACTGAGACCGTTGCCCGACCGACGGATGAGATCGAGGATGACCGCCTGGTTGTACCCGCCGAGTGCTGGCAGATTCGTGCCTCGTTGCACCGTGCCTCACCTTCGCCACCGGGAATGAGCCGGATCAGAACAGTATGCCGTCAGCGGGGCACGGCGTCGCACGACCGATCAGGAAGCGCTGCCTGCTTCCTCCGGATCCGGCGCGGCTGCGGCAGGGCGCACGACGGCGCGATCAAGGTGGAACATCACGATCGCCGCACACACGAGTCCGATGCCGAGTGGGAGTGCGAGCTTCTCGACGATCGCGGCGATGATGGTGATGATCTCGAGCCCGAGGTGCCCCGTGGCACCCAACTGGTCGGCGAACAGCTGCAGGAGGCCCGACGTCCCGGGGAGCAGCAGGATGCCGACGCCCACGAGGGCGACACCCCAGACGAGGACGTTGCGCGGAGTCAGGCGCGAGCGGGACCGGGTGAGGTTCGTCACGATCGCGACCCATCACCGAGGCATATGCCGGTTCGGGCATGCGAGCTCATTGGGCCGGCTCCGTGGGCAGACCGTGGGGCGTCCGTTGAATGAGAACGTTCGACCCGAGGAGCGTCCAACCAGGCTCGGGGTCACCATGGGAGGTCGTTTTGGCCGTCACCTGGTCCGTGCCGACCGAGCCGCCAGAGCAACTGAGGATCCACTTCGCAACAGGCTGCACGAGAATCAGGCAGACGGGTTCGTCATCTCCTTGTGCCAGGAACACATCGACACCCTCGAACGTGCCGATCAAACGGACGCTCTCCTCAGCGAAAGCCGCATCGTCGCTCCGCTCGACAAACGCGGGCAGCACGTCTTCCGCGGTCGCCGCCCGATCGAGGTCGGCGTAGTGCGCCTGGCCGATCGTACAGCCCGCCAGACCGGCAGCGAGCACCCCTGCCGCCAGCATCGTCATCAGTCGTCGTCGCATGATTCCCCCGCGCCCACCGTACCGAACGAGGCCTGCCCTGCCTAGGCCCTGCTCGACCCGCACCCGGTCCCTCAGCCCGTCGAAGGGCACGGACCTCCGAATCGGGCGTCCTCACTTCGACACGCTCAGTGACCGGATGCGCTGGCGCCGGCCGCCCGGTCCCTGAGTTTGTCGAAGGGTCAGACGCCAGCCACGGGATACGCCGCCGTCCGGACGAACGCCACCTCGTCGAGCCCGTGCGCGGCGCCACCCTCGTCCACGAAGCCGAGCCTGACCGGGCGGTGGTCCCGGGCGGTCTCGCGCGTCACGGTCACGCCGCCCTCCGGCGGTACATGGTCGTCTCCCCACTGCTGCAACGCGGCGAGGACGAGCTTGAGGTCCTCACCCGCCTGCGTCGGACGGTAGGCGAAGCGCGCGCGGAGTCCGGGCTCGCGGTACTCGGCTTTCGTGAGCAGACCCGCCGCGACGAGCGAGGTGAGACGATCCGTGAGGATGTTGGGTGCGATGCCCAGCACCCGTTCGAGGTCGGCGAATCGTTCGAGCCGGTTGAGCAGCGTCTCGCGGAGGATGAGCATCGTCCAGCGGTCGCCCATGAGGTCGGCGGTCCGTTCGATCGAGCAGACCGGTTCCGGACCCGCCTCCTGCGGTGACCCTGAACGTGTTCTGCGCGGCGACCCCATGCTTCCGATGCTACGTCACCCTCGCGACCCGCACCCTGTGTTGCGAACCTGCGGGAATATCGATGACGGAAGCTAGCTTGCACTACACAAGTTAGCCGATCCGACCCACAGGAGCACCATGTCCACCGAAGCAGCACCCTCCACAACCCCTTCACTCGACGGCGCCGTCGTCTTCATCACCGGCGCGAACGGCGGCCTCGGTCGCGAGTTCGTCGCTCAGGCGCTCGCCCGCGGCGCCGCCAAGGTGTACGCGACGGCTCGGACCCCGCGCGAGTGGGGCGACCCGCGCGTCGTGGCGCTCCCGCTCGACGTCACGAGCGCGGACAGCATCGCCGCAGCCGCAGTCGCAGCCCAGGACGCGACCGTCGTCATCAACAACGCGGGCATCTCCCCCGCGGACGACGACGCCCTCACGACGTCACTCGACGAGGTCCGTCACCTCTTCGAAGTGAACGTCTTCGGCCCGCTCGCGATCAATCGCGCCTTCGCGCCGGTCCTCGCCGCGAACGGCGGCGGGTCGTTCATCCAGGTCCACTCGGCGCTCAGCTGGGCGAGCATGCCCGTGCACGGTTCGTACGGAGCGACGAAGGCAGCGCTCTGGTCGCTCTCGAACGTGCTCCGCATCCAGCTCGCCGAACAGGGCACCCACGTGGTCGGCCTGCATTTCGGCTACACGGACACGCCGATGACCGGTGGCATCGACTCCCCCAAGAACGATCCGGCCGATGTCGTCCGTGCAGCGCTCGACGGCCTGGAGCGAGGCGAACACGAGGTCCTCGCCGACGGCACGGCGCGAAACGTCAAGTCCGCCCTGTCCTCGCCGATCGAGGTGCTCTACCCGTTCCTCGCGAAGTAGCGCGAAGCATCGCCCCGCTCGCTCTGTCCACACGTCAGGAGACTGTTCACAACTCAGGAGACCTCCGGCGCGTCGTCGCCCCGGTGCGGCGTGTCGCGGCCAACACGCCGCATCGCTCCTGAGTTGTGAACACGCCGGGCAGAACGGACCGGGCCGGACAGACGAACAGCGGGCCCGGATCAGGAGATCCGGGCCCGCCGTCGTGTGCGGTTCGCAGGCGATTACGCCTCGATGCGAGCCTTCAGGTTGTCGGAGATCGTCTGCAGGAAGACCTCGGTCGTCTGGTAGGCCTGGTCGGGGCCGACGAGGAGCGCGAGGTCCTTCGTCATGGCGCCGGATTCGACCGTCTTGATGACGACGTCCTCGAGCGTCGACGCGAAGTCGATGAGCTCCTGGTTGCCGTCGAGGACGCCACGGTGCTGCAGGCCACGGGTCCACGCGAAGATCGACGCGATCGGGTTCGTGGACGTGGGCTTGCCCTGCTGGTGCTGGCGGTAGTGACGCGTCACCGTGCCGTGAGCGGCCTCAGCTTCGACGATCTTGCCGTCCGGCGTCGCGAGGACGCTCGTCATGAGGCCGAGCGAGCCGAAGCCCTGTGCCACGGTGTCGGACTGGACGTCGCCGTCGTAGTTCTTGCAGGCCCAGACGTAGCCGCCCTCCCACTTCATGGCCGAAGCGACCATGTCGTCGATGAGGCGGTGCTCGTAGGTGATGCCTGCAGCTTCGAACTGCTCCTTGAACTCGGCGTCGAAGATCTCCTGGAAGATGTCCTTGAATCGGCCGTCGTAGGCCTTCAGGATCGTGTTCTTCGTGGAGAGGTACACCGGGTAGTTGCGGTTGAGGCCGTAGTTGAGGCTCGCACGCGCGAAGTCGCGGATCGACGAGTCCAGGTTGTACTGGACCTGCGCGATGCCGTCGCCGGGCGACTGGAAGACCTCGAACTTCTGCGGCTCGGAGCCGTCGTCGGGTGTGAACTCGACGGTCAGCTTGCCTTCGCCCTTGAAGAGGAAGTCGGTGGCGCGGTACTGGTCGCCGAACGCGTGGCGGCCGATGATGATCGGCTTGTTCCAGCCGGGCACGAGCCGCGGGATGTTCGAGATGATGATGGGCTCGCGGAAGATGACGCCGCCGAGGATGTTGCGGATGGTGCCGTTCGGGCTCCGCCACATCTTCTTCAGGCCGAATTCCTCGACGCGTGCTTCATCGGGGGTGATCGTGGCGCACTTGACGCCGACGCCGTGCTTCTGGATGGCGTGAGCTGCGTCGATCGTGATCTGGTCGTCGGTCTCGTCGCGCTTCTGGATGCCCAGGTCGTAGTACTCGAGGTTCACATCGAGGTAGGGGTGGATGAGGGAGTCCTTGATGAACTGCCAGATGATGCGAGTCATCTCATCGCCGTCGAGTTCGACGACGGTGCCCTCGACCTTGATCTTCGACACAGATTGTCCTTTCTGATGCCGCGCGATCTCGAGCGGCCGTATTGGTGCAGACGCGGGGTTGCTCCGCCTGGCATGGGGGCGGCCGCGTCCTGATCATTCGACGGTGCGGCCGCTCACTAGCTTACAAGACCGCGTCAACTCTCTCGACATCAAGACAGTTCGTGCGCCGCGCACAGCACCGCCGCGGACATGAACATGTGCTGTGGGTGGGGCTGACCCGCTACCCGGCCGCCCGCCCGACACGTTAGCCTTATCCCATGTCTGAGCTGCGTCTGGAAGAACTGTCCGCGTCCACGATCGTTGCGGTCAACGCCCTCACGCTCAAACCAGGCCAGGAACAGTTCGTCGCTCCCGTGTCGTACTCGGTCGCCGCGGCGGTCATCAACCCCGCCACCGCATGGCAGCGCGTCATCCTCGACGACAGTGAAGTGGTCGGTTTCATCGGCGCGAACTTCGACCCAGAGGCACACCAGGACGAGTTCAAGTCCGCGCTCTGGCGCATCAACGTCGACGCGGACGACCAGGGCCGCGGCGTCGGACGTTTCGCCGTCGACTCCCTCACTGACGAGGCGAAGAAGCGCGGCTTCGACCACGTCAACGTCATCTACGAGCCCGGCGACCTCGGGCCGGAAGCCTTCTTCCTCCGCGTCGGCTTCAAGCCCGTCGGCGAGACCGAGTACGGCGAGACGATCGGTCGCATCGAGCTCTGACGACGCGGCAGCGCCCGTCGTCCGAGCCACGAGCACGCGTGAGCAGCACAGCATGACCCCAGATCCGTCGATCCGGAACGCGGACGAGTTCGCTGAAGCCGTCCTGTCGGTCGTGGCGGAGATCCCCGAGGGCTGCGCGCTCACCTACGGGCAGGTCGCGGCGGTCATCGGCTCGCGCTCGGCACGCGGCGTCGGTCGAGTGATGGCGCACGCCGGTCACCAGGTCAGCTGGTGGCGCGTCGTCCGCGCGGGTGGTTACCCGCCGTCCGGCCATGAGGATCGCGCGCGCGAACACTACGAGGCAGAGGGGACACCGCTCGTCGAGCTGCCCGGCGGCAAGTACCGGCTCGCGCGAGTCGCCCTGCCCGAGTAGCGCTACCGCAACGGCAGGGAGACCTCGATGACGGTGCCCTCGCCCGTGGGGCTGCGAACGGCCATCGTGCCGCCGACTGCGTCGACCCGGTCGGCGAGCCCTCGGAGCCCGCTCCCGCCGGCCGGATCCGCGCCTCCCGCACCGTCGTCTGAGACGGTCAGGTTCAGGCGGTCACCCGCGTGGTCTTCCACGACGACCGTGCACGAGGATGCCATCGAGTACTTCGCAACGTTCGCCAGGCACTCCGAGACGACGTAGTAGGCCGTCGACTCCACGATCGGCTTCGGTCGTTCGCGCAGTTCGACGACGACCTTCGTCGCGACAGTGCAGCGCCGCCCGAGTTCGGCGAGCGCTGGAGGCAGCCCGCCCTCGGACAGGAGCGCCGGGTGCAGGCCACGGGCGAGCTCGCGCAGTTCCTTGATGGCGCTCGCGAGCTGGTCGATCGTCACCTCGAGGTTGTCCGCGAGCTCCGTCTGACCGGCGCCGCGCGCCTGGTCGCTCGCCATGCGCAGCCGCAACGCGACCGAGAAGAGCTGCTGCTGAGAGCCGTCGTGGAGGTCACGTTCCGCACGCCGCCTCGCTTCGTCGCCCGCGTTCACGATGCGGAGCCTCGACCGGTTGACCTCCCGGAGCGACTGCCGGAGCTCAGCGGTCAGCCGTTCGTTCTCGATCATGATGCGGAGTGACGCCGACACCGATCGGAGGAGGAGCGGGTTGTCGAGGAGCGCGGCGTCGTGCTCGATGTAGACGAGCGGGGCATCGGGATCGCCCACGGTGGACATCGCTCGGCCGCGCGCATCCCCTGCGCCCGTCCGCTGCGAACCGGGCCAGACGAGCGAGGCGGTGCGATCCCCGAGGACGGTGCGGATCGACCCGTTCCAGCGATCATGCCCGGTGGCGGTCGTCGATTCGCCGGTCTGGACGAGATCGACGGCGCGGGCCCGGATGGTCCGCATCCGCACGAGGCCCGTCGCGTACGCGAAGGGCACGAAGGCGACCGAGAGCACGTTGACGTTCTCGACCACGAGTTGCAGCGACGGCGGCCAGTCGCCGAGCTGGACGACGCTCCAGGCGATGCCGATGGCGAGCCACACGAGGAACGCGACGGGCATGATGAAGGCCACCTGTCGAGCAGCACCCGTGCTACGGGACCAGCGCAGGATCACGACGGTCGCCACAACGATAGCGAAGCACGCCATCACGACGGCGTGGACCTGGCTGAGCACACCCGCGAGTACCGGGTTGTGGAAGATGGCGTACGCACTCGGCTCCGCACCGCCGGCCGGATGCGAGGACCCGAGCAGGAGGTTCACCGTGGCGTAGAGGGCCAGATAGGAGATGGCGGCGACGACGAGCCCGCGATCGAACGCCCGGCGGAGACGTCCTGCGGGGAAAGCGAGCGCCAACCACACGAGCGCGGCTCCGGGGAGGAAGGACAGCCAGATGCACAACGGCCAGGCCCAGCCTGCCTGGATGCCGATCGCCCACTGGAATGCGGTCTCCACGAGGCAGTAGACGACAATGACCCAGCCTGGCATCGCCACCGGCGACAGCCACCAGATGACGCCCGCAGAGACGGCGGCGATGACGTGCCCGATGACCCAGGCGACCTCGGTTCCGTTCGTGCGTCCGGACTCGGCGATCGAGAAGGCCGCGGAGAGCACGACCACGAAGATGACGAGCGCGACGATGAACAGCCGGAGCCCCCACGGCATGCGAGCCGCGGCTGCCGTGCGTGGGGCGCGCGGGAGCATGGCTGCCCGCCCCACCGAGGGCGCACTAGCCATCGGTACTGATCCGTGAGCGAGCCCGAGGGAGCTGCGGGGAGCGCGGCGAGGCTCGTCGCGGAACGTCACCCATCGCTGTGCTCCAACCAACGGATGACGGCGAGCACTCTGCGATGGTCCGCCGGAGAGTCCTCGAGGCCGAGCTTCGCGAGGATGCGGCTGATGTGCGCTTCCACGGTCTTGAGGCTGACGACGAGAGCGGAGGCGATACCCGCGTTCGAGCGCCCCTCAGCCATGAGGGTGAGCACTTCCGTCTCCCGGTCGGTGAGGTGGTCGAGGCCGTCGACACGGGTGCGGTCCGCGACGAGGAGGGACACGACCTCCGGATCGACGACGGACTCCCCCGCGGCAACTGATGCGACGGCGGCGACGAGGGTCCCTGAATCGGAGACCCTGTCCTTCAAGAGGTAGCCGGTGCCGGAGCCGGAGCCGAGCGCCCGGACCGCGTAGGTCGGGACGGCGTACGTGCTGAGGAGCAGGACTCCGCCAGTGAACCCGTCCGCGCGCAGCCGTTCGAGCGCGACGATGCCTTCGTCGGTGTGGGTGGGCGGCATCCGGATGTCGAGCACGACGGCGTCGACCTCGAGACCGCCCTCGATGAGGGAGACGAGCTCGTCCGCGGTGCCGACCGATGCCGCGATCGTGTGACCGCTGGCCGCGAGGATCTGACCGACCCCTTCACGCAGGAGGACGGCGTCGTCGGCGATCGCGACACGCAGAACGTCCGACTGAGCAGTGGCCATGGCTCATTGTGACAGGTAATCGAGCGCGGCGCGTAGCCTTCGATGACGGGCGACACAGTCGCGGACACAGGCGTGGACGTGCACGGACACACGGCGGAGACGCGCACCCGGACGCCAACGGGCACCGGCATCCTCTCAGACGCCGATGCCCGTGCATCGTGCGCTGCTCCGACCCAGACGCGCTTCAGCGGCGCGCAGCCGTCATCCGGGTCACACGAGCGAGTTCTTCCACGCCGCGTGCATCTGCGCGAACCGGCCCGTGCCGCCGATCAGCTGCGCGGGCGTACCGTCCTCGATGATCTTCCCGTGCTCCATGACGAGCACGCGGTCCGCGATCGCGACCGTCGACAGACGGTGCGCGATGATGATCGCCGTGCGGTCGGAGAGGAGCGTCTGCAGCGCCTCCTGGACGAGCCGCTCGCTCGGGATGTCGAGCGATGCCGTCGCCTCGTCGAGGATGAGCACGTTCGGGTCTGCGAGGAACGCGCGCGCGAACGACAGCAGCTGCCGCTGACCCGCGGACACCCGCCCACCGCGCTTGTTCACATCGGTGTCGTACCCGTCGGGGAGCGCCTCGATGAACGTGTCCGCGCCGACTGCGCGCGCGGCCGCCTTGATCTCGTCGATCGTCGCATCCGGCTTCCCGAGCGCGATGTTGTCCGCGACGGACCCGGAGAACAGGTACGCCTCCTGCGTGACCATCACGATCGCGCGGCGGAGGTCCTTCGGGTGCAGGTCCCGCAGGTCGATGCCGTCGAGTTTCACGGCGCCTTCAGACGGGTCGTAGAAGCGGCTGATGAGCTTCGCGAGCGTCGACTTGCCGGCACCGGTGGTGCCGACGAGCGCGATCGTCTGCCCGGCCGGGATGTCGAGTGTGAAGCTCGGCAGCACGACCTTGCCGTTCTGGTACGCGAACGTGACGTCGTCGAACTGCAGCTCTCCTCGCGAGGTCCACAGGTCGACGGGCTTCACCGGATCGGGAACGCTCGGCTCCTCCTCCAGGACGCCGGAGATCTTCTCGAGCGCGGCCGCAGCCGACTGGTAGGAGTTGTAGAACATCGCCATCTCCTCCATCGGGTCGAAGAACCGACGCGTGTAGAGGAGTGCTGCGAGGAGCGCGCCGATCGCCAACTGCCCGTCAGCGACGCGGAAGCCACCGATGAGCAGCACGATCGCGACGGACACGTTGCCGATGAGGACGAGGCCCGGATCGAACACGCCGAACAGCTGGATGACGCGCGCATTGACGTGCCGGTAGTCCTCGACGAGTCCGCCGAACTCCTGCTCGTTGCGCTTCTCCTTGCGGAACGCCTTCACGGCGCGGATGCCCGTCATCGACTCCACGAAGAAGACGATGAGCTTCGCCGAAGCGACCCGGGAGTCTCGGAAGAGGCGCTGCGAACGCTTCTGGAACCATCTCGTCAACACGAAGAGCGGTACGAGCGCGCCGAGCAGCACGAGCCCGGACACCCAGTCCACGAGGACGAGGGCGACCGCCGTGAACGCCATGTAGAGGAAGCCGGACACGAGCTGGTTGATGCCGGAGTCGAGCAGTTCCCGGATGGCGTCCAGGTCGCTCGTCTGTCGGGAGATGATGCGCCCGGACGTGTAGTTCTCGTGGAAGTCGAGGCTCAACCGCTGGGTCTGCAGGAAGACGCGCTTCCGCAGATCGATGAGGATCGCCTGGCTGATGCGCGCGGCCAGCACCGTGTACCACGCGATGAGGAGCGCACCGACGGCGCCGCTGAGCACGTAGGCGCCGACGATGAGGATCGCCGGGGTCCAATCCATGCGGTCGATGATCGCCGGAAGGGCCTGGTCGATGCCGAGCGCGATGAGGGCCGGTCCCGCGACCTGCGCGGCCGTCGACACGACGACGATCGCCATCGCGGCGACTACACGCCACCGCAGCGGGTGCAGCAGCGAGCCGAGCAGTCGCAGGGAGCGCTGCCTGATCTGTGTGGACTCGGCGCGGGTGAGGTCGTTGCGCTCCTCACCCTCGACGCCGGTCACCGATGATTCGGTCACAGGTTCACCTCCGCTCGTGCAGCTTCGTTCTCTTCGTCTTCGAGACTCGAGATCACGTACTTGTAGTGCTCGTTCTCCTGGAGCAGCGTGGAGTGCCGTCCGACCGCGGTGATGCGGCCGTCCTCCAGGAGCGCGACGCGGTCCGCCAGCATGACGGTGCTCGGACGGTGGGCCACGATGAGTGCGGTCGTCGCGGCGAGCACTCGGCGCAGCGCCGCTTCGACGAGGGCCTCCGTGTCGACGTCGAGCGCCGACAGTGGGTCGTCGAGGACGAGGATGGCAGGCCTGGCCGCGACGGCGCGCGCGAGGGCGAGCCGCTGACGCTGCCCGCCGGAGAGGCTGAGCCCCTCCTCACCCACGGTCGTGTCGACGCCGTCGGGGAGCTCGTCGACGAAGCCCGCCTGGGCGATGTCGAGCGCTTCCCGCAGCACACGATCCGCTTCCGGAGAATCGAGGTCGAGGTCGTCACGACCGAGGAGCACGTTCGCCTTCACGCTCGCGGAGAAGAGCGTCGCGTCCTCGAACGCCATTGCGATGTGCCGGCGCAGCTCCTCGCGGGTCAGGTCGCGGATGTCCACACCGTCCACCTTGATGCTGCCGCCCGTCACGTCGTACAGACGCGTCGTGAGCGCGGTGAACGTCGACTTGCCCGATCCGGTCAGACCGACGAGCGCCATCGTCTCGCCCGGTTCGAGCCGCAGGTCGATGCCGTTCAGGATGTCCGGGTAGCGCTCCGGCGAGTCCTGGTAGCGGAAGTGGACGTCCTCGAAGACGAGCTCGCCCTTCGGCTCCGTGATCGTCTTCGGGTGCTCAGGGTCGGTGATGGTGTTCACCGAGTCCATGACCTCGAAGTAGCGGTCCGTCGCCGTCCGGGTGTCGAACGTCATCGCGAGCAGGAAGCCGATGGACTCGATCGGGAACCGCAGCACGGTCGCCGTGGCGAAGAACGCGAACAGCTGACCGACCGTGAGCTGGTCGATCGACGCGAGCCACAGGCCGGCGAGCAGGCACAGCGCGAACGCGATGTCCGGGAGCAGCACGAGCCACAGCCAGATCCCGGCGATCGCCTTGGCCTTCTCGATCTCGGTGCCGCGGAGGTCCTCGGCCTGTGAGGAGAAGTTCTTGAGCGCGTGCTTGCCGCGCCCGAACGCCTTGAGGACACGGATGCCGTGCACCGACTCCTCGACGGCCGTCGCGAGGTCGCCCGCCTGGTCCTGGCTGCGGCGCGCGATGATCGAGTACCGCGCCTCGAACCGGAATCCGTAGATCCAGATCGGGATGGCAAGGGCGATGAAGATGAGCCCGAGCAGCCAGTTCCACGTGAACAGGATGACGGCGCCGATCACGATCGTGATGCCGTTGACGATGAGCAGCACGAAGCCGAAGGAGATCCACCGGCGGATGAGGCCGAGGTCGCTCACGGCACGCGAGAGCAGCTGGCCGCTCTGCCACCGGTCGTGGAAGTTGACGGGCAGGTCCTGCAGCTTCGCGAAGAGCGCGTTGCGCATGGTCGCTTCGATGCGAGTTCCCGGTGTGAGCACGAACCAGCGGCGGAGCGCGATCATGACCGCTTCGACGACTCCGAGCCCGAGGACGAGGATGACGGCCGGCCACACCTGATTGGAGTCGCCAGAGGACAGAGGACCGTCGACGAGGGATTGGAGGATGAGCGGGATCCCGAGCGCGACGAGGCCGGCACCGAGCGCCGCGACCATGCCCAGGTAGATGCGGGGCATCGCGGGCTTGGCGAACGGGTAGATGCGGGACAGCGCTTTGAGCGTGTTCATGCGCGGCTGTTCAGGAGGTCGTTGTGCGGTGGACTGGTCGGTACGGCGGTCGTCGCCGGTCGATGACATTGCGGATGTTCCTTGCAGAGAGGTGCGCTCGGACGTGCATGGGTCCGGCTGGATGGGATGGAGAGCGAGAGCTGGCGGGTGCGGGTGCGATGTCCCGGCCCGGCGACCGTGCGGCGGTGGCGCGGCTTCGTTGGACGGTTGCCGACGGCTGTGGGCGGGCGGATCGGTGATCCGGCGCTCCGATGCGGTCTGGCGGCAGCGGCTACAGCGGCCTGGAGGCTACGGCGAGGTGTCGTCCGGCGATGAAGGCGCGGGAGACTGGACCGGCGACGAAGCCACGAGCATACCCAGGGATATCCGCGGTGGGGGTCGTGTTCGACATGACGTTCCTCCTCATCCTGTTGGGTGGCTCCGCCTCAGACGTGTACAGGGGCACGGGAGCGGCGAGCAGCACGGGTTCCGACGAGCGAAGCGGGTGCAGCAGACCAGACTATGCGGTCGTGCAGACCTCACGCAACCATGTATGCATTCGCACGCAACAATCTGCTCGCCCAGTAGCAGATCCAACGACTGCTCCCGACGGATTGAGGGGTTGGGAATGCGGTTTCCCTGGTATTCTCGGAGTCGTGCCGCACCGTCGCAGGCATTCATCACCCGACCGGTCGAGGTCGAGAAGGAACAGGTCATCGCCCATGTCCACGAGCACCGCACAGTACCCCGCGATCGAACTCCTCGTCGACGGACGATGGATCGGCACCGCGGACCGCGAGAGCGCACCCATCGAGAACCCGGCCACGCGGGGCGAGATCGGCGCGGTCCCCCTCGCCGTCGAGGCCGACATCGATGCGGCACTCGCCGCTGCAGACCGCGCGTTCGAACCATGGCGCGACCTCTCGCCCCACCGTCGTACCGCCATCCTCATGCGCGCCGCCGAACTGCTCCGCGAGCGACGCGACGACATCGCAGTCGCCATGACCCTCGAGAACGGGAAGCCGTACGGCGACTCCCTCGGCGAGGTCGACTACACCGCCGACATCATCGACTCGCTCGCCACCGAGGGACCCCGTCGCTTCGGCGCCGTGCTCCCGACCGGAGCCGACGAGGGACGCACACTCGTCGTGCCGGAGCCCGTCGGACCCGTCGCAGCGTTCACGCCCTGGAACTACCCGTTGACGGTTCCGGGACGGAAGATCGCGGCCGCCCTCGCCGCCGGTTGCACGGTCATCATCAAAGCTGCGGAGGAGACGCCGGCGAGCGCCGTCGCCCTCGCCCACGCCCTCGTCGACGCGGGCCTGCCCGACGGCGTCCTCAACCTGTTGTTCGGCGACCCGGCCCAGATCTCCGAGCGCCTCATCGCCTCGCGCGTCATCCGCAAGGTCTCGTTCACCGGCTCGATCGGCGTCGGCAAGCACCTCGCGACGCTCGCGGGCGCGGCCGCCAAGCCGACGATGCTCGAACTCGGCGGACACGCACCGGTCATCGTCTTCGAGGACGCCGACGTCGACGAGGTCGCACTGCAGTCCCTCGGCAGCAAGATCCACAACTCGGGCCAGTCCTGCGGCTCCCCCACCCGCTTCTACCTGCACGAGAGCATCCACGACCGCTTCGTGGCGCGCTTCGCCGAACTGCTCGAGCAGGTGAGGCTCGGCGACGGCTTCGACCCGTCGACCGAGATGGGACCGCTCGCGAACGCTCGACGGTACGCGGCCATGCAGCCGCTCGTCGACGACGCCGTGGCGCGGGGTGCGGGCCTCGCCGCCGGCGGCACGGGCGATGACACCGCCGGCTACTTCTACCGGCCGACGCTCCTCACGCGTGTTCCCGACGACGCCCTGACGATGCTCGACGAGCCGTTCGGTCCCATCGCCTCGACGAGCACGTTCACCGACGAGGACGAGGTCCTCGGCCGCGCCAACGCACTGCCCTACGGTTTGGCCGCCTATGTCTTCACGGCCGATGCGACCCGCGCACTGCGTGTGCCGCGCCGTCTCGACGTCGGCATGGTGAGCGTCAACCGCTTCGGAGTCGGCGGTCGCGACACCTTCTTCGGCGGCCGGAAGGAGAGCGGCTACGGTTCCGAGGGCGGTCCTGAGGCCGTCGAGGAGTACCTCGTCAAGAAGCTCATCGCCCAGGCCTAGCCGGAATCGACGCAACGGGCGACCCTCACGGTCGCGCAGGTGTGTTCACAACTCAGGAGCGATGCGGCGTGTCGCCGGCGACTCGCCGACAGTACGGCGCGACACGCCGAGCACGTCCTGAGTTGTGAACGCCCACGCAGGTGCCGGGCTTCAGCGCAGGAATCAGGCGTCGGGCGCCTCGTCGACGATGCCGACGAAGCGCGAACCGAGGCCGTCGACTTCACGACGACGCAGACCCTCGGCCGGCTCCGGCAGCTCGTCCGCGCCGTGGTGCGTGCACGTCATGTAGGTGAACTGCGGCCACCACTTCTTCGGTCGGACGGACTCGGAGAAGCCGCAGATCGTGCAGGTGAGCTCGACCCACACCGGCTTCGTCTTCCCGCTTGCGCGAGCGGCGCGGGACTGCACGAGCCACGGCGGAGGGTCGGACTCGAGTTTCGCGAGCTCCGACTCCTCGATGAACCCGCCGATGCCGTGGCGACGCGCCATCTCGACGGGGATGTCGAGACGGAGCGCCGCTGCGCGACGGGTCAGCATGCCGGAGTCCCGCCGTGGTGCTTCGATGTACCGGTGCTCACGTCAGCGGACACGCACGGACAGGCAGGTCATGCCGCCCTCGAGCTTCTCGAACTCGCTGATGTCGACGCGCTCGACCGTGTATCCGCGGTCTTCGAGCAGCGCGGCGGTGAGCGGTGCGGCGGCGGAGACGAGGACGGCCTCGTCTGACAGCGCCACGACTGCGGCGCCTTCCGGCTCCGGCACGGCGAGGAAGCGACCGAAGACCGACGGGTCCTCGACGAGGTCGCGGTACCCGACGACGGTGCCGTCCGGCAGTGCCGAGACCGTGGTCTTGAGGTGCAGCGCACGGGTGACCGGAATGGCGACGACCTGGTAACCGAGCGGAGCGACGATGGCGCGCAGCTGACGGACGCCCTCGGCGTTGGTGCGGCCGCTGCGGCCGACGTACACGGTGGTACCGACGACGAGGACGTCGCCGCCGTCGAGCGTCGCGTCGCCCTCGATGCGGTGGACGTTCAGGCCGAGGCCGCGGACCGTCGTCTCGACGGCGACCGTCTCCGGACGACGCGACTCGGCGCCGGGGCGGGTGATGACGGCGTCGTCGCCGAAGAGCACGACGGTGTCCTCGACGAAGACGGAGTCGGCGAGCTGCTCGGCCCACGAGATCTCGCTCGTGTCCCAGCCGTGTGCGTCGAAGACGGCGACGTACGCGTCCCACTGCTTGTCGGCGAGTTCGTTGTCGATCTCGGCGCGCTTCTGGTGGGTGACGAGGCCTTCGGCGAGGTTGGTGGCAGGCATGCGGACGAGAGCGATGCGGCGCTCTGCCGCATCAGCTGCAGCGGTCACGCCGATGACGCCGCGGTAGCTCAAGAGGCCGATGGTCGCGGCGGTGCCGGCCGCGAGGACCACGAAGACCAGGTCGATGCCAGCGATGTTCTGCCAGGTGCTGCCGATCGCGTCGCCCGTGATCGGCTGGCCGGCTGCGGCCGACTTCACGATGCGGCCGATGAGGACACCGAGGATGCCAGATGCGAGGCCCGCGACGAGCGCGAGCGCCCAGTGCCGGAACGCCCCGACGATGCCGAGGACGATGAGGATCAGCAGCATGAAGATCGCCGGCTGGAAGTAGTAGTCCGTGACCTGGACGAGCAGCGCGACACCACCCGCCTGCTGCTGGAGCAGCAGGAACACCTGATACACCATGTTGAACGCGACGACCGAGCCGACGAAGGTGACGGCTGTGGCCGCGAGGGCAGCGGCGATGGATGCGATGATTTTACGGCCCCAGGTGACAGTCATCCTCCGACCCTACCGGCATGGCAACGGCGCCGCAGACACGATGTCCACGGCGCCGGAGCGCTCACACGAGCTTGTCAGCTGATCGAAAGGTCATCCGAAGATTCCCGCTCGGCTACCCGACATCAGTGGAAGAAGTGACGCTCTCCCGTGAAGTACATCGTCACGCCTGCCGCCGCTGCGGCCGCGATGACCTCTTCGTCACGCACGGAACCGCCCGGCTGGACGACGGCGCGGACGCCGGCGTCGAGCAGGACCTGGAGGCCGTCGGCGAAGGGGAAGAACGCGTCGGAAGCCGCAACCGATCCTGCAGCGCGGTCGCCCGCGCGCGTCACGGCGAGGTGGCAGGAGTCGACACGGTTGACCTGTCCCATGCCCACGCCGACGCTCGCGCCGCCCTTCGCGAGCAGGATGCCGTTCGACTTGACCGAGCGGCACGCCTTCCACGCGAAGATGAGATCGAGCAGGGTGTCCTCGTCGGCCGGCTCTCCGGTGACGAGCGTCCAGCCCTTCGCGGTGTCCTGCGGGACGTCGGCGAACCGGTCGGAGTCCTGCAACAGGAGGCCGCCGGAGATCTGACGGACCTCACGCACCTCACGGGTGAAGTCCTCCGGCAGCTGCAGGAGGCGCAGGTTCTTCTTGGTCTTCAGGACCTCGAGCGCCGCCTCTTCGAACGCGGGCGCCACGAGCACCTCGGTGAAGATCTCCTTGACCGTCTCGGCCATGCCGAGGGTCACGGTGCGGTTGGCAGCGATGACGCCGCCGAACGCCGAAACGGGGTCGCACTCGTGCGCGCGCCGGTGGGCCGAGGCGATCGCGTCGGGCGCCTTGGGGTTCGCGAAGGCGATGCCGCACGGGTTCGCGTGCTTGATGATCGCGACCGCGGGGTTCGCGAAGTCGTAGGCCGCGCGGACCGCGGCATCGGCGTCGACGTAGTTGTTGTACGACATCTCCTTGCCGTGCAGCTGCGTTGCCTGCGCGATGCCTGCGCCGCCCGGACGCACGTAGAGCGCCGCGGCCTGGTGCGAATTCTCGCCGTAGCGGAGCACGCTCTCGAGGTGGCCAGTGATGCTGAGCGAGGACGGGAACGCGTCGTACCCGTCGACCGTGCTCTCAGCGAACCAGGCGGCGACCGCGGCGTCGTAGGCGGCCGTGTGGTCGAAGGCCTGCGCGGCGAGCGCGCGGCGGTGAGCGAGGGTCGTTCCACCCGCCTGAACGGCCTCGATGACGTCGCTGTACCGATCCGGGGAGACGACGATCGCGACGTTCGCGTGGTTCTTCGCGGAAGCGCGCACCATCGCAGGACCGCCGATGTCGATCTGCTCGACGACGTCATCGCCCTGGGCACCGCTCGCGACGGTCTCGACGAACGGGTAGAGGTTCACCACGACGAGCTGGAACGGCTCGATGCCGAGGTCGGCGAGCTGCGCTTCGTGCGATTCGAGGCGCAGGTCGGCGAGGAGACCGGCGTGGACCGAGGGGTGCAGCGTCTTCACACGGCCGTCGAGCGATTCGGGGAAGCCCGTGACGGCGGAGACGTCCGTGACGTCGTGGCCCGCACCACGGATGGTCGATGCGGTCGAACCCGTCGACACGATCTCGACTCCGGCAGCGGCGAGGGCGCCCGCGAGCTCGAGGAGGCCGGTCTTGTCGCTCACCGAGATGAGCGCCCGCTTGACGGGGACGAGGTCGCGTTCGCGATAGAGGCTCTTGTCGTGGCTGGGACCGCTCATGACTGTGGTGCTCCTTCTGCTGCCTGGCTGGGGTCTGGGGTGGGTGCGGCCGGTGCGGCCGAACCCGGGTTGCGCGCAGCGCTCGAGAGCGCTTCGAGGTCGACGGCACCCGTGGCGATGTCTCGAACGGCCTCGACGAGGAGCCGACGCTCCACGGGCTTGATGCGTTCGTGCAGGGCGTGCTCGGAGTCGTCAGGGAGGATCTGCACGCGCTCCTGCGCGATGATCGGCCCGGCGTCCACGCCGTTGTCGACCACGATGATGGATGCTCCGGTCCGGTCCACACCGGCCGCGAGCGCGTCGCGGACGCCGTGTGCGCCGGGGAACTCCGGCAGGTACGCGGGGTGCGTGTTGATGATGCGCGGCGAGAGCGCGTCGACGACCACGGGCGGCAGGAGCCGCATCAGCCCGCTGAGGACCAGCAGGTCCGGCTTCCAGACCATGATCTGCTCGAGGAGGGCTTCACCCCATTCCGCGCGTGAATCGAAGGAGGAGTACGGGACCGTGAACGAGGGGATGCCGAAGTCTTCGGCGTGCGCCAGACCATCAGCTTCCCGGTCGGCGCCGATCGCGATGACGCGAGCGGGGAATTCGGGGTCCCGTGATGCCTCGAGGAGGGCGCGGAGATTGGATCCGCCACCGGAGATGAGCACGACGAGTGACAGCACCCCAGCATCTTATCGTCCGTGGCGTGGGCGCTCAGACGGGCGGTGTCAGCGGGAGGGGCGGTTCGCAGTGCTCGGACGCCCCGAACGGCCGGCGAGCGGCGTCCGCTCGTTCGGGCGGCTGTGGAGCTCAGGCAGCTCATCGGTCTCGTCTGCGTGCGTCGGACCGGCGGCCATCCCGATCACGGCGGCGATCGCGGTCACGATGCCACTCCAGAGGCCGACCGTCCAGCCGTTCGGGCCCACGTCGACGAGCCGCTCCGGACCCGCCGCGCCGGCCGACATCGCTGCGAGGACACCGAGACCGATCCCGGCGACGAGCCCGATGCCGACGCCGGCGAGCGCGAGGAGGGCGAGAATGTTGTGCCCGCTCAGGTCCCTGACGAGACGGCGGCGGACGAGCACTGCGGCGATGAAGCCGATCGCGACCGGGACGATCAGGGTCACGAAGCCGAACGCGGAATCGGCCGTCGGGAGCGCGCCGAGGACGGGGACGCCCGGGACAGGGCCGAGCAGGGTCCCGACGGGCGAGATGCTCGTGCCGGTGCCGAGGGCGAACCCGGGACCGACGAGCCACGAGGCCGTCCAGATGACGAGGTTCGGGAGGAAGAGCAGTTCTGCGAGGGTCACGATGGTTCCGCCGAAGGCGCCGAGCTGCGCGCTCTCGTGGAGGCTGATGATCGTGCCGTAGTGGACCGCGATCATGACCGCGAGGACGATGGCGGCGACGGAGATGATGCCGAACACGACGATGGCGCCGCCTCGGAGTGCCGTACCGATGACGGCGCGAACGTCGTCCTGGATGCGGTCGGTGAGGGATCGCAGACCGTCGATGACGAGGTCGGGGCCGGTCTGGTTGCGGAACCGGACCCAGAGCGCTGCGCCGAGGACGCCGAGGCCGAAGCGGAGCGTCGGGATCAGGGTCCCTTGGACGATCGACGGACGGACGCCCACGTTCACGGCGCTCAGGGACGCCGCGAAGGCGAGGACGCCGAAGACGACGACCGCGATGACGACGGCGCCCTGCCACCAGGAGCTGCGGGCCGCGCGCATGCCCGTGCGGATGCCGAAGAGCACGGTCGCGAGGGTGAAGGCGAGGGGCGCGAGCGACACGAGGAACGATGCGGCGGCGCCGGGGAAGCCGATCGCGGTCACGAGAGCCGTGTCGAGCGTCACCCGCATGCTCGCTCCGTTGCCGAGCAGCCAGACGTCGACCGCCCCGCGCCAGAGCAGGCTCCAGTCGAAGGACATCTCGAACTGGAACGCCCAGAGGGCTGCGAGGGGGACGAGTGCGAAGCCGATCCCGATGGACACGGCGAGCGCAGCATCGAGTGCTGCGAGGAGGGCGACGGTGAGGCGATTCATGCGCTTCCGACCCTACCCGTTCGCGCTTCGCTCGCTCGCCAGCCACACCCGTGCCCCGCCTTCCACAGGTCTGCGTCCCTCCACCGGTCCCTCCCCTGCCCGCCCCTGGGTTTCACAATTCAGGAACATCACCAGAATTCAGGATGGTTTCAGACGACGCGCCGATCAATCATCCTGAATTCTGCAAGTGATCCTGAATTGTGCCGCCCCGTGGCCGTGGGAGGGAGAGAGGGGCGGGGAGAGCCAGGGCAGGCGCAGGACTAGCGGGCGAGGGCCGAGTGGACCGCGATGGCGGCAGCAGCCGACCACGCCTGCGGACGGCACGCGGCCGGGTACGGGACCGGGCTCGCGATGTCGGCCGCGGCGTCCCCGGAGTGCAGTTCCGGCATCCGGAAGTCGAACCCTTCCGCGGCATCGAGCAGTCCGGCGGCGAGGACGGCCGCTTCATCGCCGAACCCGGCCGATGCCAGGCCGGAGATCGCGATGGCGGTGTCGTGGGTCCACACCGATCCGCCGTGGTAGCTGAGCGGCCAGAAGCCCGCCGCCTCCGTCGAGAGGGT
The DNA here is from genome assembly GCF_050587525.1 of Plantibacter lichenum. Classification (NCBI taxonomy): domain Bacteria; kingdom Bacillati; phylum Actinomycetota; class Actinomycetes; order Micrococcales; family Microbacteriaceae; genus Plantibacter; species Plantibacter lichenum. Next base: position 132,457 of record NZ_JBOBFT010000007.1, read on the forward strand.
ACGCAGACCGTAGCCGGAGCACAGCTCGGGTGAAACGAGACGGGCTGCGACGGCAGCGGCACGCTCCCCATCGAGGATCCCTGTCGACAAGAGGTGCCCGATGTTGCTCGTGACGGTGTCCACCCGCTGCTTCGCAGCATCGAGGGCGACCGCCGGATACCCGCCGCGCTCGTCATCGATCCAGAAGTCCCGGTTGAAGCGTTCGCGGAGTTCCGCACCCCACGCGCGCCACTCCGTCGCGCCTGGACGACCGAACGCTTCGAGCAGGTCCGCACCGTGCACGGCGGCTTCGTACGCGTAGCCCTGGACCTCGCACAACGCGATCGGCCCGTCGGCGAGCGACCCGTCGTTCCACTGGATGGAATCGCCCGAGTCCTTCCAGCCCTGGTTCGCGAGCCCGTGACCGGTCGTGTCGACGTACTCGAGGTAGCCGTCGCCGTCGCTGTCCCCGAAGTCACGCATCCAGCTGAGCGCGGCTTCGAGCGCGGGCAGGAGAGCCCGAACCTCGTCCTCGGGCATCCCGGCGCGCCAGGCGTCGTGCAGCACGCACGCCCAGAGCGGGGTCGCATCGATCGTCCCGTAGTAGAGCGGCGGCAACGATACGTCCTCCCCCGGGATCTCCAGGACGCCCGGCCGGAGCTCGTGCATGATCTTGCCCGGTTGCTCCGCGGTCGCGTCGACCGATGCGGTCCCCTGGAGGCCGGCCAGGACGCGCAGGGTGCTGGCCGCGATGCCGTGGGTCACCGGGAGGAGGAGCCGTGCGGCCCAGAGGGAGTCGCGTCCGAAGAGGGTGAAGAACCATGGGGCTCCGGCTGCGAGGAATGCTTCACCGGGCGCAGCCGTCGTCGTGAGGCGGAGGGCGTCGAGGTCGGCGAGCGCCGCGCCCATCCACCGGGTGAGGCGCGGGTCGTCCGTCGACGGAGCGGTGACGTCCCACGGCGTGCTGACGCCGGAGACCGCTGCGCCGTCGTCCACGACGACGATCGACCAGTCGACCGTGACGGTCCCCTTCGCCGGGATCGTGACGTTCCATCGCATGGACGTCTCGCCGTCGGACCCGACGTCCAGTCCGGCGCCGGGTGCGTCGATGCGGCCCCGGACGAGCCCGGCCTCGTACGAAACGGAGGCCGCAGCATCGTCGACGTCCCACCGCAACGACTCCGACCGTCGGGGCAGCCCCGCCTTCACGTGCTGCATCTCGCCTAACTCGGGGGTCGCCGTCAGCTCGACGAGGACGGGCACGTCGTCGTGGAGCGTTGAGGACAGGACGAGCCGTTCGCGGAGCTCGCCCGCCGAGACCGTCCGGTGCCGGTCGAGTCGGACGCGGGGGTCTGCGGAGCGGTCGTCGACGTTCCGCACGAGGGACACGAAGGTGAGGTCTGATGCGCCGGAAGCGGCAGTCGCGATGTGCTCGGGCTGCGCGCCGTCGATGCGGAGGCGCAGCGATCGGAGGACCCGCGTCTCGGAGTGCGCGAATCCGTCGATCGCGGCATCGCCCATCTCTCCGCTCGGAGCGGACCAGGCCTGGCTGGGTGCGCGGAGAGCGACGACGGAGCCCTGGAGGAGCGGCTGCAGGGGCCGCTGCGGCTGCGCGGACTCGCTCGCCGTCGCCGTCGCGGTCGGTGTCGCCGTCGTCGCGGCGGTGGTGTGGTCGGTCATGTGGTTCTGACGCCTCCTCGGCTGTCGGAGTGGAAAAGGGGGACCGGAGTCCGGGCGGAGCAGTCCCGGTGGCGCTGGGCGACGGTCATTCCTTCACCGCGCCGTCGCTCGTGTTCATGATCCGCTTCTGGAAGATGAAGAACATCACGGCGACCGGGATGGTCATGATGGCCGCGGCCGCGAGCTTGATCGGATACTGCGACCCCTGGCTCAGCTGCCCGCTGGCGAGCGAGGCGACGCCCTTCGTCAGCGTCGTGAGCGACGGGTCCTGAGCCGACACGATGAAATGACTCAGCTCGTTCCACGACCCCTGGAACGACAGGATGATGATCGTCACGAGCGCGGGCCTCGCCATCGGCAGCACCACGGACCAGAACACGCGGAACGTGCTGGCGCCGTCGATGCGCGCCGCTTCCTCGACGCTCGGCGGGATCGATTCGAAGAAGTTCTTCATGATGAACACGCCTGCCGCGTCGGCGAGGAGCGGCAGGATCATGCCCGCGTAGGAGTCGTAGATGCCGAGCTGGTTGATGACGAGGAACTTCGGGATGAGCAGGACGACCATCGGCACGCTCATCACGGCGATGAGACCGGCGAAGACGACGCCGCGCCCACGGAACTGCAGGCGTGCCAGTGCGTAGCCGGCCAACGAGTTGAAGAACACGCGTCCTGCCGTCACGAAGATCGTGACGATGACGGAGTTCTTGAACCACACCGGGAAGTCCGAGGACAGGAAGAGCTTCTCGTAGGCCGCCGTCGTCCACGTCGCCGGCAGGAGCGAGACCGGATTGGCTGCGGCATCCGCATCGGTCTTGAACGACGTCGCGACCTGGATCAGGAACGGCGTGATGTAGACGATCGCGAGCACGATGAGGATCGCGTAGACGATACTCGAGGCCGCGACCGCTGAGCTCGAACGATGACGGCGCGTGGGCCGCAGCGTGATGGGTTTCGCCTGCCTGCGGGTTGCTGTCGCGGTCACGGCTTGCTCTCCTTCCCGGCGGCGAGCGCATCGAGGTACGGCTTCATCCGGCGCTTCGAGACGGCCCGTTCACGCAGGATCCAGCGCTGCAGGATCGTGAACAGGACGATGATGACGAACAGGATGAACGCGATCGCGGCGCCCTGCCCCCACGCCTGGTTGTTGAACGCAGAGGTGTACGAGAGGTAGGCGGGCGTGAGCGTCGTCTTGCCAGGAGCACCCTGGGTGCCCGTGTAGATCTGGTCGAAGACCTGCCAGCAGCCGATGAGGCCGAGGGTCAGGACGGTGAAGAGCGTCGGGCGCAGCTGCGGGAGGGTGACCTTCCAGAACCGCTGCCAGCCGTTCGCGCCGTCCATCATCGCCGCCTCCTGGATGTCCCCGCCGAGGTTCTGCAGCGCGGCGATGAACAACAGCATGAACGTCCCGCTCGTCGTGAAGACGGCCATGATGATGAACGCGCTCATCGCGACGGACGGCCCCGCCAGCCAGTCCCACCAGGTGATGCCGAGGAAGCCGGAACCCGTGAGGGCGGCCGGGCCGCTCGTCACGCCGAAGAGTCCGAGGAAGCCGTGGACGATGCCGTCGGGGTCGTTGAACCAGTTCGGTCCGTTGACCCCGAACCACGAGAGCACCTTGTTGACGGCGCCTGACGCGGAGAAGAGGAACAACCAGAGGACGGTGATCGCCACCGAACTCGTGACGGACGGGAAGTAGAACGCGGTCCGGAAGAACCCGCGGCCCTTCAGGATCTGCCGATTCACGAGGACGGCGAGGAACAGCGAGACGGCCGTCTGGATGGGGACGACCAGCAGCACATACCAGGCGTTGTTCCGCAGCGAGGTGCCGAAGTCCTGTTCGGCGAGACCGCCTCCGGAGAGGATCGCCTGGTAGTTTCGCGCGCCCACGAAGTTGACGCCGGACGCGAACGGACTGCCGCGCCCGCCCCAGTCGGAGACGCTCACCCACAACGCCATCAGTACGGGCACGACGAGGAAGAGTCCGATGATGATGAGCACCGGTGCGGTGAAGAGCCATCCGGCGGCGGTCTCACCGCGGCGGAGACCGCCGCGGTGGGACTCCGTCGCCCGAGGCATCGTCGACCGCTGTGGCGTCGTCGGCTGCTGCGGCTGCGGCTGCGGTGACGTCGTCTGCGTTGACATGGGCGAGCGCTCCGGCCGTTACTTCGTCAGGAGTGCTTCGAGGTTCTTCTGCACTCCGTCGAGGATCGTCTTCGGATCGCCCGTCGCGAGCGTTTCGAGCTTTGAGTTGAAGTCGCCGACGACATCGGCTGCGCCCTTCGCGGTCGGCACGCCCTTCGCGTAGTCGGCTCCGGCGAGGAACGCGACGAGCTGCGGGTTCGCGGTCTTCCAAGCGTCCGCGGCCGACTTGATCGACGGCATCGGACCGAAGGCCTTCGAGAACGCGAGCTGGTCGTCCGCGCTCGTCAGCTTCTCCACGAGCTTGAGCGCTGCGGCCTGGTTCGGGCTGTCGGCTGCGATGCCCCAGCAGTTCGTGAACTGGAGCGTGCCCTTGCCCGCGGGCCCCGCGGGCAGTTCGGCGACCGTGTACTTCACGTTCGGGTAGTCGGCCTGCAGACCGCCCGTGATCCAGTTGCCCTCGATCGTCATCGCGGCGAGGCCCTTGCCGAACGCTTCTCCGCCCCAGCCCGCGCCGAGGTCCTTCGCGTACTTGAGCGTTCCCTCGTTCAGGAGCTTCTTGACCTCGTCGAGCGCCTGTACGTTCGCGTCGCTGTTCGCGGTCGCCTTCGTGCTGTCGTCGTTCATGAGGTTGCCGCCCGCCTGGGTCATGAAGGCGCCGACGCGTGCGTACTCCCCGCCGATGCCGAGACCGACGTGCTGGTCGTTCGTGAGTGTCTTCGCGACGGTCTCGAGCTGGTCCCAGGTCTTCGGGATGTCGGCGTCGGTGAGGCCCGCCTGCGACCAGATGTCCGTGTTGATGACGAGCTGGAGCGTCGAGAAGTCCTTGGGCGCGCAATAGAACTGGCCGTCGTAGGTGAAGGACTTCACGAGGCTCGGGTAGAAGTCGTCCTTGTTGCTGAGCTTGTCGCCGTAGGCGAGGAGCGAGCCGTTGGCCGCGTAGCCCGCCAGATAGTCCGTGGAGAGGTAGAAGACGTCGGCGGGCTTCTTCGCCGAGAAGCCCTGCGAGAGCTGCTGCGGAAGGTTGCTGGCCGCGTTGACCTTGGCGTCGGTGCCGGACTCCTTGGACCAGTCCGCGACCGCGTCCGTCACGGCCTTCGTCTCGGCGTCGCCGCTCGAGCCGATGAGGACGGTAAGCCCCTTCGAGCTGTCCGAAGTGAGTTCTCCGCTCGAACTCGAGCTTCCCGAGAAGCCGGAACCGCAGGCGGTGAGGGCGATGGCGCTCACCGCGGCGATCGCGCTGGTCAGGATCCAGCGGCTTGTGCTTCGTTGCATCTGTTTCTCCTTGCGTTGGTCAGTCCGTCGTTGGCTGACACTTTGAACGATCAAACACCGACACGGTCAGCATCGATTTGAACGATCAAAGGTGGCTTGTGGGCGACTTTACCCAGCACCTTCCGCGCTGTCAACCGCCTCCGCTAGGGTTGCTTTTATCGTTCCAATAACGATGACCGCGGGAAAGGGGATCCATGTCGCAACTGCCGACCATCACCGACGTCGCCACAGCCGCCGGCGTCTCACGCCAGACCGTCTCGAACGTCCTGAACTCCCCCGACATCGTCCGCGACGACACCCGCGAGCGCGTCGAAGCCGCGATCTCCTCACTCGGCTACCGGACGCACGCCTCCGCGCGTCGTCTCCGCACCCGCAAGTCCTCGACGATCGGCATCCGGCTCGATCCCATGGCCAACGGCATCTCCGGCTCCATCCACGACCGCTACCTCCACGCGCTCACGGAGCAAGCGGATGCGCGGGGCATGCGCATGCTCCTCTTCACGGCCGCGGACCCGGCCGACGAGATCGCCCAGTTCGGTCGGCTGATCGACGGCGCGGACGTGGACGCGTTCGTCCTCACCTCGACCTTCCACGGCGACCCGCGCACGGAGTGGCTGATCGCCCACGGCGCATCCTTCGTGACGTTCGGCCGCCCGTGGGGCATCGACGACCTCAACGATCCGCAGCACCTGTGGGTCGACGTCGACGGCCGCGCGGGCCTCACGGCCGCGACCTCGCATCTCCTGACCGGCGGGTCGTCCCGCATCGCCTACGTCGGCTGGCCGGCGCCATCCGGCACGGGCGATGACCGCCGGCTCGGCTGGGAGCAGCTCGTCCGGTCCAGGCTGGGCTACGACGACGAGACGGTCGCCCGCTTGCAGGCCGCCGTCGTCGACACGGTCCCGGCCGCTCGCGCCGCGGTGTCGTCGCTCCTGGCCGCGGATCCAGGCATCGACGGGATCGTCTGCGCCAGCGACTCCCTCGCCCTCGGTGCCCTCATGGCGGCGACGACGCTCGGTCGCTCCGAGCTGCCCATCGTCGGATTCGACAACACGCCCGTCGCCGAGGCCGTGGGGCTGTCGAGTGTCGAGCAGCGGCTGGACGAGGTCGCGGCGCGGACCCTGGAGCTCCTCATGGGCGAACGGGGACGTGCCGTCGTGCAGCGCGAACTCACGCCGGGTGAGGCGCATCGGCTCGTGACGCCGTCGCTCGTGGCTCGTGCCCCCATCCGCCTCGGTTGACCTGCCCTCTCCTCGCCGCCCCTCGCCCGTCTCCCGAACCCGGACTTTCCACAATTCAGGAACATCTGCAGAATTCAGGAGAATTCCGTGCAACGCGCCGAGACATCATCCTGAATTGTGCAAATCCTCCTGAATTCTGCAACCCAGAGCTCTGATCGCGCGGGCACGCATGAGCACACACAGCAGTGCGGCGCCCTCCCGGAGGAGGACGCCGCACCGTGCAGCTGTGGAACGGGAACGCTAGAGCGCAGCGATGATGTCGCGCATGAGGGCAGCGGCCTCGCTCGGCGTCTTGCCGACCTTGACGCCTGCAGCCTCGAGGGCTTCCTTCTTCGCCTGAGCCGTACCGGCGGAACCGGACACGATCGCGCCTGCGTGACCCATCGTCTTGCCCTCGGGAGCCGTGAAGCCCGCGACGTAACCGACGACCGGCTTCGTAACGTTCGCCTTGATGAAGTCGGCAGCACGCTCTTCGGCGTCGCCGCCGATCTCACCGATCATGACGATCGCCTTGGTCTCGGGGTCCGCCTCGAACGCAGCGAGTGCGTCGATGTGGGTGGTCCCGATGATGGGGTCGCCGCCGATGCCGATGGCCGTGGAGAAGCCGATCTCCCGCAGCTCGTACATCATCTGGTAGGTCAGGGTGCCCGACTTCGACACGAGGCCGATGGGTCCCTTGCCCGTGATGTTGGCGGGGGTGATGCCGACGAGCGACTCGCCCGGCGTGATGATGCCGGGGCAGTTGGGCCCGATGATGCGCGTCTTCGAACCCTTCTCCTGCGCGTACGCCCAGAACTCGGCCGAGTCGCCGACGGGCACGCCCTCGGTGATGATGACGAGCAGCGGGATCTCAGCGTCGATGGCTTCGATGACGGCGTCCTTGGTGAATGCGGGCGGGACGAAGGCGATCGACACGTCTGCGCCGGTCTCCTTGATCGCCTCCGCGACGGTGCCGAAGACGGGGAGTTCGACTCCGCCGTCGTGCGTGACCGTGGTGCCGGCCTTGCGCGCGTTGACGCCGCCGACGACCTGGGTGCCGGCCTTCAGCATGAGCGCCGTGTGCTTGGTGCCCTCGCCGCCGGTGATGCCCTGGACGATGACCTTCGAATCCTTGTTGAGGAAGATTGACATGCTTCTGTGATCCCTTACTTCGAGGCCAGCTCGGCGGCCTTGTCGGCGCCTTCGTCCATGGTTGCGGCGAGCGTGATCAGCGGGTGCGCTGCCGCTGCGAGGATCTCGCGGCCTTCGGCGACCTTGTTGCCGTCGAGGCGGACCACGAGGGGCTTGGTCGCTGCGTCGCCGAGGATCTCGAGCGCCTTCACGATGCCGTTGGCGACGGCGTCGCACGCGGTGATGCCGCCGAAGACGTTGACGAACACGCTCTTGACCTGCGCGTCGCCGAGGATGACGTCGAGACCGGCGGCCATGACCTCAGCCGATGCTCCGCCGCCGATGTCGAGGAAGTTGGCCGGCTTGACGCCGCCGTGCGCTTCACCGGCGTACGCGACGACGTCGAGCGTCGACATGACGAGCCCTGCACCGTTGCCGATGATGCCGACCTCACCGTCGAGCTTGACGTAGTTGAGGTCGTTCTCCTTGGCCTTCAGCTCCAGGGGGTCCTCAGCGGACTTGTCCTCGAGGGCCTCGTGGTCGGGGTGGCGGAAGCCGGCGTTCTCGTCGAGCGAGACCTTGCCGTCGAGGGCGACGATCTTGCCCTCTTCCGTGAGGACGAGGGGGTTGACCTCGACGAGCGTCGCGTCCTCGCCCTTGTAGACGTTGTACAGCTTCACGAAGACGTCGGACACCTGGTCGACGAGCTCTTCGGGGAAGTTGGCCGCCTTGGCGATCTCGACGGCCGCTGCCTTGTCGACGCCGGTCAGAGGGTTGACCTCGATGCGAGCGAGCGCTTCGGGCTTCTCGACGGCGAGGACTTCGATCTCCATGCCGCCCTCGACGCTCGTGAGCGACAGGTAGGAGCGGTTGGCGCGGTCGAGCAGCACGGAGAAGTAGAACTCCTGCGCGATGCGGGCACCGGCTGCGACCATGACGCGCTTGACGACGTGGCCCTTGATGTCGAGTCCGAGGATCGCCTTCGCGGCTTCGTACGCCTCGTCGGGGTTCTTCGCCACCTTGACGCCGCCGGCCTTGCCTCGTCCGCCGACCTTCACCTGCGCCTTCACGACGACGACGCCGCCGAGCTTCTCAGCCGCGGCACGCACCTCGTCCGGGGTATCGGCGATGATGCCGGCGAGCACCGGCACCTCGTACTTCTCGAACAGGTCTCGTGCCTGATATTCGTAAAGATCCACGTGTCATTCCCATCCGCGTTGTGCGCGTTCTGCTGTGAGGTTCGTGGCGATTTTCGACCGCGCGTTATCTCGGCGGCGAGAGAAAAAGGGCCAGCTACGACTCTACCCCCCAGCGCTCGGCCTCCCACGTCACTCACAGGTGAACGAACGCCTTCGGGACGGTGTCCTGGCACCTCCGACCGATGGAGCGGGTCGAGCGGGACGGGGACGACGGGACCGGTGGATGGGGACGGGTCGATGGGCCGGGTCGATGGGCCGGGTGGATGGGGACGAGTAAAGAACCAGGCGGGGACGGCGCCCGGGTCCTGTCAGGACGGAACGGCTATCGTCGAGGCATGACGAGCATGGCGGACCTCGCCCGCGAGAGCATCCTGATCGCGGGTGCCGGCCGAGCGATCCTCCTGCAGATCGCCGATCCCGCGATCGGCGCCGGAGTCGCCCGACACAGCGACTTCAGCGAGCGCCCCCTCGACCGTCTGCACGCCACGCTCACCTTCGTCTATGCGCTCGCCCTCGGCACGGAGGAGGAGCAGCGCGATGTCGCCCGCAGCGTGAATCGCGCGCATGTGCCGGTCCGCTCGCACGACGGTGATGCCGCACCCGTGTACTCGGCGTTCGATCCGCAGTTGCAGCTCTGGGTCGCGGCCACCCTCTACGACACCGCCGTGCAGGTGTACGAGTTGATCTACGGGCCCATGAGCGATGCCGATGCGGACCGCGTCTACCGGGAGTACGCCATCGTGGGCACGAGTCTGCAGCTTCCGGTCGGGATGTGGCCGGAGTCGCGAACGGCGTTCAGCCGGTACTGGGACGAGCGCGTGGCGATGCTCGAGGTCACGCCCGAAGCGGTGCGCGTCTCTCGGGAGCTGCTCACGGCACGCGCGACGCCGTCGGCGGTGCGATCACTGCTCCCGCTCGCCCGGCTGGCCACGGCTGCGTTGCTGCCGGCGTCCCTCCGCGCTCCGTTCGGGTTCCGGTGGTCGGCCCGCCAACAACGACGATTCGACCGTAGGCTCGCTGTCGCACGCGTGGTCTGGCCGATGCTGCCGCGGTCGGTGCGAGGAGCGGCGGCCTCGTACTACCTCGCGCGGCTGCGCGCGGGCGCTTCGGTCTGAGGCTCCTCCACAGGGCGGCCCTCTCGCCCGGTTCTCCACAATCGGCCATGGTCCTCAGCCGGCCGCGCGGCGGCTGACGAGCATGGAGTGATGACCCCATCACTGCGAAGCACCCATCACATCCGCGCTCTACGTCTGCCGTCACCGCCTGGGCGCACGTCGTTGCATCTCCTCGCCCACCGGCTCAAACTCCTGGCGTCGGCGCTGCTGTGCGTGCTCGTTCTCACCCTGGTCGGAGCAGATGCGGCGGCCTCGGCGGCGACGGCCACCGGTGAGGCGCACGGGCACCGCTCGGCCGCGAACGGACGATGGCTCGGCTCCTGGGCGCTCGACGACGGCCACGTCGGATTCTGCGTCAATCTCGAACGCCCGGTTCCGCCGGGACACCACTACGAGCTCGTTGATGAGACCGCACTCGGCTGGTACTCCCCCGACGACGCCGCACGCCTGGCCTACCTGTCACGGCGATGGGGTGGGAGCACGGACGCGGACACAGCGGCGGCCGGGCAGCTGAGCACCTGGACGATCACCGGTCTTGCTGGTCATGACCCCGCGGAGATCGCCTCTCGGGCAGGAGGCAGCGCGGCGCGTGTGCTCGCACTCTCCGCAGAGATGCTGGCCGCGGCGAACGGTACAGGCGGAGCCACCCGATCGGTCACGGCGTCGCTCTCACTCGATCGCGGCGACGACGACTTCGACGTTCTCAGAGCCGAGCTCAGTGCCGACATGCTCTCCGGCGGACCGACGACGCTGCCCGCCGGCGCGCACACGGGCACGGCCACGCTCGTCGGCGCCCGGTTCGAGACCGGCGAGACGACGAGGGAGATCACCAACGGCCAGCAGTACCGGATCGTGCCGGACAGCGACGCCGCGCTCGTGTCCGTCTCGGCGCAGGCGTCGTTCGGCTCCCTCCCGTACGGGCGTCGCCTCACGGTCGCCCACAACCCCGGGAACGTCCAGAGCCTTCTGCTCGCGGAACCGTCCGACGCGGAGGCGGCCGCGACCATCGACGCCACGCGGCCCACACCACTGCCGTTCCAGCCTCACGTGGTGACGCAGACCTCCGCGACGACCGCGGAGACGGGTGCCCCGATCACCGACGAGCTGACGGTCGACGTGGCGCCCGGCCCGGACCTGTCGTCCGAGTGGGGTCTCGTCACGCGCGACGACGGCACTCACGTACCCGTCCCGGTGACGGTCCGCAGCCAATTGTTGGGACCGTTCGACGATGCTCCGGCCGAAGCGCCGGACACCCCGGAGGGCGCGCCCGTGGTGTGCGATGTCACCACGGTCGTCGATCAGGGGCCCGGCGCCTACCGGACCGCCGCGTGCGTCCTCCCTGGCCCCGGACACTACGTGTGGGTGGAGCGCATCGAGCCCTCGGACACGCCACGGGAACTCGGCGGCGATCGGGTGCGCCCATGGCGGTCCGCGTTCGGTGTCGCGACCGAGGTGACGATGGTGCCGCGTCCGCCGGCGCCGCCTGCATCGACCCCTCCAGCTGCGGCCGGAGCGCGACTCCCGGAGACGGGCGTCGATGCCGAGCTGCAGACGACACTTCTCGCCTGCGCGGGTGCCGCGATGCTCCTCGGCGCGGGCCTCGTGGCCCGGCCGCTTACTCGACGGAGAGCAGGAGGGTCAGCTGTTCGCGGTCCAGGTCGATCCACGGCGCTGCGGGGTTCACGATGATGCCGGAGATCCCCTCATCGCTGCGGAGGGCGCCTGCGAGCTCCGCAGCCGTCACCGGGTACGCGTCGTCGCCGCGGCCGAGCGCCGCGATCTCGAGCGGGGAGGTGAACACCTCGAGCATGCGGCGGTCGCCCATCCGCGTCTCAGCCACTCCGACTGAGGTCCGCACCCCGTTCTCGTCCACATCCGCACGACCCGCGACGAAGCCGCCGCGCTCGGCGAGCGCCTCGACGATGCGCTGCTCCGCTCCGGCTTCGCGCGGCTGGGCGAGCGCCTGCTTGGCGGCGTCGTTGTTCCGCCCGTCGCCGAACATGCGGTTGATGAGTTCCTTCGGGATGACCGCGCTCGCGTCGCCTGCCGACGGGTCCAGGATGATGCCGGCGTAGTCGTCGGTGCGGGCCTGGCCGAGCGCCCACAGCGACGGGACCGAGATGCCGTGCAGTGGCTCATCGCCGGAGCGCATCCGTTCGAGCGCGACACCGGAGGTGTAGGCGAGGAGATAGATGTCGCCGTCCTCGTCCCGGTGCACGCCGAGCGGGATGCGGCCGGCGGCCTGGTCCTCGGCGGACACGCCGTCGAGGTTCGTCGAGAGGAGGAGCTTGCCCTGAAGCGCCTGGCGCAGGACGTGCAGCATCGCGCGACCGCCCTCCTCCCCCGGCAGGCCGAGCAGCGCCTCACCGAGGTCGACGTTCGTCTCGGGCCCGGCGGCGGGCGCCTCCGGCTCGGCGGGCTCCGCCGGCGCTTCTGGCTCGGACGCGGGGGCAGCAGCTGCCGCGCCGACGGCACCGGGGATGAACGGAGAGGCCCCGACGGCGGACACCGAGATCGACACCTGGGGCACCGATTCCTCGGAGGAAGCGTTCGACGAAGCGTCGTCCGACGTTGCGACGGCCTCGGTTTCGGACTCGGTTTCGGTGGAATCGGACGCGTTGCGCTTCGAGAACAGACCCATCAGGCAAGCCTAGAGCGTCTCCGGCACTGCGCCGATACGCGGAATCCGCCGCTTGCACGAGCGCAGAGGCTACAGCTTCTCGATCGGTGCGATCTTGATCAGGAGCTTCTTGGCGCCGGCCGAGTCGAACTGCACGTGCGCGATGCGCTTGGCGCCCTCGCCCGTGACCTGGTTGACGCGTCCTTCACCGAAGTCGGCGTGGGAGATGCGGTCGCCGGGCGCAAGCTCGAGGTCGCCGTTGTCGCGGACCTTGGCCGTGACCCGGTTCGCCCAGACCTGCTCGCCGGCCGGTTTCGTGCCACCGGACCAGCGGGTGTCACCGGCGGAAGCGCCCTCCGGCAGCGACCGGACCGACCACCGATCCGTCGACGAGCCGCGCTTGGCATTGAGCGCACGCGACTGCGTGCCGCCGCGACCGTTGACCGTGCCGGGCGATTGACGCCACTCGATGAGCTCGGCCGGGATCTCCTGCAAGTAGCGGCTGGGCATCGCCACGGCCGTCTCCCCGTACTGGGCGCGCGTCATCGCGAGCGACAGGAACAGCTTCTGCTTCGCACGCGTGATGCCCACGTAGAACAAGCGGCGTTCCTCGGCGGGCCCGCCCGGTTCGGAAGCCGACATCCGGTGTGGCAGCAGATCCTCTTCGATGCCGGTGAGGAAGACCGCGTTGTACTCGAGGCCCTTCGCCGTGTGGAGGGTCATGAGGGAGACGCTGCCCGTCGCATCGTCGAGGTCGTCCGCAGCGGCGACGAGCGAGACCTCGGTGAGGAAGTCGACGAGGGTGCCGTCCGGATTGTTCTTCGCGAATTCCTTCGTCACGGCGACGAGCTCGTCGACGTTCTCGGCCCGCGCCTCGTCCTGTGGGTCGCGGCTCGTGCGCAGGGAGTCGAGGTAGCCGCTCTTCGTCATGAGCGTGGTGAGGACATCGCTCACGGCGGAGGCGGACGCGGTCGACCGATCGGACTCCGCTGCGGCGTCGAGCATGCCCTGGGCTTCGTCGAGCAGCGCGGACAAGGCCAGGATCGCCGACGTGACCTTGGGACCGAGGCCGAGGGCGTCGGCCTGGCGCATGGCCTCGCGGAAGCTCACACCGTTGCTCTCGGCGAAGGTCTGCAGCGCCGTCTCCGTCGCCGGGCCGATGCCGCGCTTCGGCGTGTTGAGGATGCGGCGCAGCGCGAGGATGTCGGCCGGGTTCGCGACCGACACGAGGTATGCGAGCGCATCCTTGATCTCGGCGCGCTCGTAGAACTTCGTGCCGCCCATGATCCGGTACGGGAGCGCCGCACGGATGAAGATCTCCTCGAGCGCGCGCGTCTGCGCGTTGGTGCGGTAGAAGACGGCTATCTCGCTGTACGCGGTTCCCGCGGTGTGGAGCTTCTCGATCTCGTCGGCGATGAACTGTGCCTCGTCGTGCCCGGAGTAGCCCGTGAACCCGACGATCTTGTCGCCGTCCCCGACGGCCGTCCACAGCTTCTTGTCCTTGCGGTCGAAGTTGTTCGAGATGACGGCGTTGGCCGCCGACAGGATGTTCTGGGTGGAGCGGTAGTTCTGCTCGAGGAGCACGACCTTCGCGCCGGGGAAGTCGCGTTCGAACTCGGTGATGTTGCGGATGTCCGCGCCGCGGAACGCGTAGATCGACTGGTCCGAGTCGCCCACGACCGTGAGCGAAGCGCCTTCTGGCGCGAGGACGTCGAACTGCCCCGCTTCGGGCTCGGGCGCGCGCGTCAGCTCACGGATGAGCGAGTACTGCGCATGGTTGGTGTCCTGGTACTCGTCGACGAGCACGTGGCGGAACCGCTTCTGGTAGGTGGCCGCCACGTGCGGGAAGGCGCGGAACAGAAACACGGTCTGGCTGATGAGGTCGTCGAAGTCGAACGCGTTCGCATCGGACAGCGCCTTCGTGTACTTCCGGAAGATCTGCAGGAACACGACCTCCTGCGGGTCGTTCGTGTTGATCGTCCGCGCGTAGCTGTCGACGTCCGACAGCTCGTTCTTGAGCTTGGAGATCTTGGCGGAGGCGTTTGAGGGGGTGAACCCGTACGCGTCCGCTTCCAGTTCCTTGATGATCCGCTTGAGCAGGGCGCGCTGGTCGCCGCTGTCGTAGATCGTGAAGTTCTTGGTGAAGCCGAAGTGCTCCGCCTCGCGTCGGAGGATGCGGACGCACGCCGAGTGGAAGGTGGAGATCCACATGCCGGAGGCGGCCTGCCCGACGAGCGCCTCGACGCGCTCGCGCATCTCCGCTGCGGCCTTGTTGGTGAAGGTGATGGCGAGGATCTGGCTGGGCCAGGCTTCGCGCTGTGCGAGGAGCAGGGCGATGCGGCGCGTGAGCACACTCGTTTTGCCCGAGCCGGCGCCCGCGACGATGAGCAGCGCTTGTCCTCGGTACTCGACGGCGATGCGCTGCTGCGGGTTGAGGCCGTCCAGCAGGCGGTCGTGTTCAGCCCCGCCGGAGGATGCTCCGGACCGCGATCCGGAGTCCGCGGGCTCGCTCGGAACGGGAGTCGTCGGCCAGCCGACGATCACTGGCTGGACGGCATCGGTTGAGGAAGAAGGAGTGCTCGCCATATCCCTCCAAGTCTAGGCGCAGCCCCTGACATTCAGGGTCGGACGACGTCCAGAGGGCCGACGGTGTTCGGGGATCGACGGTGTTCGGGGACCGACGGTGTTCGGGGACCGACGGTGTTCGGGGACCGACGGTGTTCAGGGACCGACGACCGTGCGACGATCGTCCACGACGCTGCCGGGCCGGAAGGCGTCGCGCGCGTCGACGCCGAGGTCTGGCTGGTCGACGAAGATCCCGTCGACCCCCGTCGACAGGACCGCGTCGAACTCCGCCCGCCAGTCCCCGAACGCCGCGGCGTCCTCGCCGACCTGGTTGCCCGGGGAGAGGAAGCGGTTCTCCGGCCTGAGCGTCCACGTGTACACGACCAGTCCAGCCGCGTGCGCGCGCTCGACGAGATCGGCCGATGCAACGACCGCGCCGTCGTCGGACGTCGCGAGCAGCATCGTCTTGTCCACGCTGATGCCGTCCACCTCCTCCGCGAGGACGGCGAGTCCGGCATCGGTCAGCGCCTCGGCGTACGTCGGAGCGTCCTCGCCCTGCGCCGCCACGAGGTCCGCGGGCTTGCCGGACCGCTCGACGAGGTAGATGTACTGGGCCGCGACACCGCGCTCAGCGAGTTGCAGGAGCACCGTCTTCTCGAAGGACTCCACGATGAGCGGGCCGTCCGCGCGTGAGGAATCGTTGCTCCGCGCGCCCCCGTGCTCGACCGCGGCGAGCTCCGCCGCGAACAGGACGTCGAGCGGGAGACCGATCGAGGCGAAGTGGCTCGCGTGCTTGATCTCCGCGACGATGCCGAGGGGCCGTCCCTGTTCGACGGACGAGGTCCGGACGATCTCGACGAGGTCGACGAACCGCAGCAGCCCGTCCTGTCCGTCGAACGAAGCGCTCGACGCACGGACGTCCGCGATCCGCTCGCGCGCCGTGAGCGTCGACAGCTCCTCCCACGTGAAGTCCTCCGTGAACCAGCCCGTGAGCGTCTCGCCGTCGATCGTCTTCGTGGTCCGGCGGTCCGCGAACTCGGGATGATCGGCGACATCCGTGGTCCCGGAGATCTCGTTCTCGTGGCGGACCACGAGCACGCCGTCCTGTGAGGCCACGAGGTCCGGCTCCACCGCGTCGGCGCCGAGCGCGAAGGCCAGCTCGTAGGCGGAGCGCGTGTGCTCCGGCCGGTACCCGGAGGCGCCGCGATGCCCGATCACGATCGGGTGGGGAAGCACGTGGACGGACGGACCTGGGGTGGGGACGGATCGCACGCGACCACTCTAACCAGCCGGGCGGAACGGCACCTTCCGCCGACCGCGAACAGCGGCCTCCACGGGCCCTTTCCCAGTGATCTCCGATAGAATCCGTAGCAGAAGCGTCGTATGGCGCCTCACCAGCCTCCACGACTGAGAGTAGGAATCAGCCATGGCACTCGACAACCCGGCGTTCTCGAAGAACCCGGCCTTCAAGCAGAACGGCGCTCAGGCGACGCAAGCGGCTCAGGCGTCCATGACGGCCGAGCAGCTCCAGGCGCTCTACAACACGCCCACCACCGGCACGGCCGGCACGGACCGCATGACGGTCGAGAACACGGTCGTCAAGACCGTCGGCTCGTTCGCCGTGCTCGTCGTCTTCGCCGTCATCGGTTGGGTGTGGACCACGTCCATGCTGCAGTCGGGCGGAGCCTCGTCGCTCCCGATGATCGTCGGCATGATCGGCGGCCTCGTCCTCGGCCTCGTCAACTCCTTCAAGAAGGAGCCGGTCCCGGCCCTCATCCTCGCGTACGCCGCCTTCCAGGGCGTGTTCGTGGGCGGCATCTCCCGCTTCTTCGAAGCCGTCCCGCAGTGGGAGGGCGTCGTCGTCCAGGCCGTTCTCGCGACCCTCGCGGTCGTCGGTGTGACCCTCGCGCTCTTCGCGAGCGGCAAGGTCCGCGCGTCGAAGAAGATGACGAAGATCTTCCTGATCGCCATCATCGGCTACGGCGTCTTCCAGCTCCTGAACCTCGTGCTCATGTTCACGGGCGTGCTCAACAACCCGTTCGGCATCTACGGAGCCACGATCTTCGGCATCCCGCTGGGCATCGTCATCGGCATCTTCGCGGTCCTCATGGGCGCCTACTCCCTGGTGCTCGACTTCGACTTCATCCAGCGCGGCGTCCAGAACCGCGCCCCCGCCAAGTACGGCTGGAGTGGCGCGTTCGGCATCATGGTGACCGTCGTCTGGATCTACGTCGAGATCCTGCGTCTGCTCGCCATCTCGCGCAACTAGCAGGAGCGTTCAGCACCACTCGTCGAGAGGCCCGTTCCCGTGAGGGAGCGGGCCTCTCGCGTTGGTATGGCGATGCGCAGGCTCCCACGCGAGCACCCGAGCACCCGTGCCGCCCGAGAACCTGTGCCGCCCGCCGCCGCTGTCACCGCTGTCACCGCACGACGAAGGCCCGCTCCCACATCGGGAACGGGCCTTCGTCGTCGGCGGTCAGCCGGGTGGGATCACTCCCACTCGATGGTTCCCGGCGGCTTCGACGTGACGTCGAGGACCACGCGGTTCACGTCCTTGACCTCGTTGGTGATGCGGTTGCTGATGCGCGCCAGGACGTCGTACGGGAGACGCGTCCAGTCGGCCGTCATGGCGTCCTCGGACGACACGGGGCGGAGCACGATGGGGTGGCCGTAGGTGCGACCGTCGCCCTGAACGCCCACGGAGCGGACGTCGGCGAGCAGGACGACCGGGCACTGCCAGATCTCCTGGTCGAGGCCGGCCGCCGTGAGCTCCTCACGGACGATGGCGTCGGCGTCGCGGAGGAGGTCGAGGCGTTCCCCCGTGACCTCGCCGACGATGCGGATGCCGAGGCCGGGGCCGGGGAACGGCTGACGGCCAACGATGACCTCGGGCAGGCCGAGCTCGCGGCCGATGGCGCGGACCTCGTCCTTGAAGAGCGTGCGGAGCGGCTCGACGAGCTCGAACTGCAGGTCCTCGGGGAGGCCGCCGACGTTGTGGTGGCTCTTGATGTTGGCCGTGCCGGTTCCGCCGCCGGACTCGACGACGTCGGGGTACAGGGTCCCCTGCACGAGGAACTTGATCGGCTCTCCGCCCTCTGCCGCTTCGGCGACGAGTGCCGCTTCCGCCTGCTCGAAGGTGCGGATGAACTCGCGGCCGATGATCTTGCGCTTCTGCTCGGGATCGCTCACGCCTGCGAGAGCGTTCAGGAACTGCTCGCGGGCGTCGACCGTGACGAGGCGCACACCGGTCGCGGCGACGTAGTCCTCCTCCACCTGACGACGCTCGTCCTTGCGGAGGAGGCCGTGGTCGACGAAGACGCAGACGAGCTGGTCGCCGACGGCCTTGTGCACGAGGGCCGCCGCGACGGCGGAGTCGACGCCGCCCGAGAGGCCGCAGATGACCTGACCCTCGCCCACCTGGGCGCGGATGCGGTCGACCTGCTCGGCGATGACGTTGCCGCTGTTCCAGTCCGCGGGGATGCCGGCTGCGCGGTGGAGGAAGTTCTCGAGCACCTGCTGACCGAAGTCGCTGTGCTTGACCTCGGGGTGCCACTGCACGCCGTACAGGCCGCGCTCGACGTTGCTGAACGCCGCGACGGGGGTCGACGCGGTCGATGCGAGCACCTCGAAGCCCTCAGGGGCCTTCGAGACGGAGTCGCCGTGACTCATCCACACGTTCTGCGCGACGGGCTGGCCGTTCAGCAGGACGTTGTCCGAACCGGCGAGCGACGCATCGGTGGCGCCGTACTCACGAGCACCGGTCTGGGAGACTTCGCCGCCGAGCTGCTTCGCCATGACCTGGAAGCCGTAGCAGATGCCGAAGGTGGGGATGCCGAGTTCGAGGATGCCCTCGTCGAGCGACGGCGCGCCGTCCTCGTAGACGCTCGAGGGTCCGCCGGACAGGACGATGCCCACCGGATTCTTCTCGGCGATCTCGGCCGCGGAGACCGTGTGGGGCACGATCTCGGAGTAGACGCCGGCCTCGCGGACGCGCCGCGCGATCAGCTGGGCGTACTGGGCGCCGAAGTCGACGACGAGGACGGGACGGGGCCCGGCGATCGTCGTCGGGTCGCCCTGCGACGCGGTGGTGGGTTCTGTCACTGCATTGACTCCACGGATTGAGCGGTCAGCTCGGATTCGCGACCGGCGAGATAGCCCTTCACTTCGCGCGGGATCCGGCGTTCGAAGTAGAAGGAGAGGAACGGAACGACGCCGCCGAGGGCGATCCAGAGGAACTTCATGAACGACCAGCGCATGAGGCTCCACACGCGGAAGTCGGCGAACAGGTACACGACGTAGAACCAGCCGTGGATGATGAGGAGGCCCGTGCTGAGGTTGACGGCGGCGACCGATCCCTTAGGGACGAACGCGAGGAATCCGTAGGCTCCGCCGAGCTCGAGTTCCAGGCCGAAGCCGTACTTCATGATCATCTCGCCGCAGAGGGCGAGGAGGAGCACACCGGTGATGGGCGCGGAGATCTGATAGAACTTCAGCGCCCTCCGGATGGCAGGAAACGTCTCAGGTTTCGGCTGGAGAGGCATGCGTTCAGTCTACCCGGGGCAGGCTGGGCGTCGAACCGGCCGCGGAGCCGCCCGCAGGGCCCGCCGCGGGCCCGTCCGCCGACCCGGAGTCGGGGCCGGCCGCCTCCGCGAGCGCGTCCTGGTATTCCTCGTGTTCGCGCTCCCAGGCGTCCTTCGCGAGGCGGTACCAGAGGAAGACGGCGAAGCCCGCGAAGACGACCCATTCCGCGGCGTAGAAGATGTTCAGCCAGTTGAGCTGGACGTCCTGGCTGGGTGCCGGGGAGTCGATGCGATCCATGCCGGCCGGTGCTTCGTCATCGACCACGAATGCCGTGTAGACGACCGCGCCGTCCATGTTCTGCCAGCGCCCCAGGAGCCCGGCGACGGACATCGCATTGATGTCGAGCGGGTCCGCCGATGCGGCGGGGACGACAGGGCCCTCCGGGGGTGTCAGTCGTCCGACGAGGTCGATCGGTGCACCGGCCGGCGCGGTGTTGAGCGCTGCGGCGATGTCCTCCGCCTTCTGGCGGTCCGGCGTCCAGCCGAGCGCGACGGCGAGGCCCGCTTCGTCCGTCTGCAGGTGACCGGTGACCCAGTAGCCGATCGCACCGTAGTTCACGCGGTTGCCGACGACGAGGTAGTCACCGGGGACCCATGATCCCTCCGCCTCGATCTTCTGCCCGGCCGCGGTCTCGCGGATGCCCGTCGCCGGCTTCAGGACGTCGTCGATCAGCCGCGACTGCTCCGTGTCCTGCGACACGACCTGGCCGGATTCGATGGCGCGTGCGAGCTGCCACTGGCTGAGCGCGGCGAACGCGGCGGCGACGGCGAGCGCGAGGATGAGCAGGCCGATCCATCGCGGACGCCGCATGAGGGAGAACAGGGTGCCGGGCTTGGCCGGGGTGTCGCTGGAAATCAGGTTCTCGCTTTCGCACGGGGTTCGTCCGGGATGCCGCAGTGGAGCTGCGCCGGTCGGTCTGGGTCGGGATCCGGTCTGGGGCACGGACCCGTCGCGGCCTAGTAGTCGGGTTCGCGTTTGCGCGGCGGTGGATCGTCGGTCTGATTCATCGCCTGCTCGACGAGCCGGTCGATCGCGGCCTGCTCGCTCTCGGTCACGGGTTCGTCCGCGTCGTCCTCGGTCGCCTCGACGAGCGCGATCTCCTCGTCGAGCATCGGGTCGTGCGGCTTCGCTTGTTGCTCGCGTTGCTCGCGCCGTTGTTTCCTCGTCGGTTTCCCGGTTCGGAGGACGAAGGCGCCGATGCGTTCCGATTGCCCTGCGACGATCGGCCCCATGATCGCCATGATGAGCACGTACAGGCCTGCGAACGGTTGGATCCGTGGGTCGAGGCCGGCACTGAGCGACAGGGTCGCGAGGATGAGGGCGAACTCGCCGCGGTTCTGGAGGATGACGGACGCGTTGATGCCTGCTTGTGGCCCGAGTCCGTTCAACCACGCGACGAACTGCCCGGCGATGACGTTGAGGGTCACGGTCATGAGCACGGCGATGACGACCGGGAGGATGACGCTCCCGAACTTGGAGGCGTCGAGGGCGAGTCCGAAGTTGAGGAAGAAGAATGCTCCGAAGACGTCTCGCAACGGAACGGCGACCTGTTCGATCTTGTTCCGGAAGCGGGTCGCTCCGAGGACGAGACCGATGAGGAAGGCGCCGATCGCGTCGGTCACGCCGAGGAGTTCGCCGATGCCGCCGAACGCGACCGCGAGCCCGAAGAACAGGATCGTGAACAGTTCATCGTCCTTCGTGCGGAACAGTCGGGAGACGAGCTTCCCGCCGAATCTGGCGATCGCGAACATCACGAGGATGAACGTGAATGCGATGGCGAGTTTGCCGATGACCGGCCACAGCTCCGTCTCGCCGCTCAGGACGACGCCGACGATCGCGAGGTAGATCGCGATGAAGATGTCCTCCACCACGGTCACGCCGAGGATCATCGGGGTTTCCGCATTGGTGAGTCGTTTGAGCTCGATGAGGAGCTTCGTGACGATCGCGCTCGAACTCGTGGCCGTGATGCCCGCGATGATCAGGGCTTCCCGCGTGCCCCAGCCGACGAGGAAGCCGAACACCAGCCCTGCGGCCATGTTGACGAGGATGTAGGAGCCGCCGGAGATGATGAGTTTCCCGGCATTGCCGATGAACTCGTCCTGGTCGAACTCCAGCCCGAGGTTGAACAGGAGCAGGATGAGGCCGAAGACGGCGATCAACTCGATCTGCGCACCGGGGAAGTTGAGCGGGAACCACCCGGTGTGCGGGCTCGCGAGCAGGCCGACGAGCATGTACACGGGGATCGAGGGCAGGCCGATGAGCTTGCCCAATCGCCCGAGCGCGTAAGCGATGACGAAGAGCGCTCCGAGGACCACGAGGTCCTGGCCGACGTTGGAGCCCTCAGCTGCGGCGGCGAAGTGCATGCCTAGCCTCCAGGCGGGGCGTCCACGGCGACCTTGGTCTTCAGCTCACCGGAGCGGAAGTAGGTGAACGCCTTCGCGACCTTCTCCGGGCTGCCGGCGACCACGAGGGTGTCGCCGGGGAAGACCCGGAAGTCGGCTGCAGGTGCCGGGTTCGCGGACTCGCCGCGGACGACGGCCACGACGGTCAGTCCGA
Organism: Plantibacter lichenum; assembly: GCF_050587525.1. Lineage (NCBI taxonomy): Bacteria > Bacillati > Actinomycetota > Actinomycetes > Micrococcales > Microbacteriaceae > Plantibacter > Plantibacter lichenum. The sequence continues at coordinate 154,517 of NZ_JBOBFT010000007.1, forward strand.
CCATCCCCTTCTCCGCCGGGTTGCCGAGGGGCTGACCGGCGATGTGGTCTTCGTAGTCGACCGTGAACCAGTCGATGCTGAGGCCGGGGATCTGGTCGAGAGCTGTCAGCGACTCGGTGATCTGCGTGCCACCGAGGAGTTCTGCGAGGGTGTGCGCCTCGTCTTCGTTGAGGCGCAGCGACACCTTGGTGGCGTCTGCTCCGTCTTCGTAGTCGGCGAAGGTGATGAGGTCGCTGTGGCCGGACCGGTGGGCGATGACGCCGACCTTCCCTCCGTCGTCCGTGACGAAGGTGTGCAGGACTCCCACCCCGGGAAGTTTGACCCGCCGAACATCCACCATGCTGAACTCCTCAGGCTTGTTGTGGCAGTCCTCCCAGTGTATCCGCCCTCCCTGGTGCTCCATCCCGAGTTCGCCCACGGCTCAGCGCGATGCGCTTGCGCGTGCGCGGGCTGCTGCCGTGAGCGCGGGTCGTCTCCGCACCGCGCTCACGGCACAGCCCCGCGCTCACGTCAGCGCGATGTCGGGTACTCAGGCGCCGGGGACGATGTCGGGGGCTTCGAGGCGCACCCGGTCCGCGGACTCGTCGTTCGGCTGCTCCTGGGAAGCCCGCTCCGCCGCGACACGCTTCAGGTAGGTGCTCACTTCCCGCTCGATGCGCTCCTGGTCCCAGCCGAGGACGCCGCCCATGAGCGCAGCCGCCACGGGAGCCGCGGACACCCCTCTGTCCCACGCCTCGATCGAGATGCGCGTCCGCCTGGCGAGCACATCCTCCAGGTGCAAGGCCCCCTCGTGGGACGCCGCGTACACGACCTCCGCACCGATGTAGTCGTCGGCGCCGGGCAGCGGCTCGGCGAGCTCCGGCTTCTCCTTGATGAGGTCGAGCAGCTCGTCAGTCAGCACGCCGTAGCGGTTCAGGAGGTGCTCGATCCTGGCGGTGTGCACCCCGAACGCACGAGCGATCTTCGCCCGCTTGTTCCACGCGGCCTGATAGCCCTCCGCACCGATGAGCGCGATGTTCTCCGTCGCGCTCGCGGGGATCTTGCCGTCGAGCGCGTCCACCGCGGCATCGATCGCGTCCTTCGCCATCACGCGGTACGTCGTCCACTTGCCGCCCGCGATGACCACGAGCCCGGGGACCGAGTGCGCGACGAGGTGTTCACGCGACAGCTTCGACGTCTGCTCGGATTCGCCAGCGAGAAGCGGCCGGAGACCCGCGTACACGCCCTCGACGTCCTCGCGCGTCAGCGGAACGGCGAGGACCTTGTTGACGTGTTCGAGCAGGTAGTCGATGTCTGCCGCCGTCGCGGCGGGGTGCGCCTTGTCGAGATGCCAGTCGGTGTCCGTCGTGCCGATGAGCCAGTGCCGGCCCCACGGGATGACGAAGAGCACGCTCTTCTCGGTCCGCAGCAGGAGCCCCATGTTGGACTGGAATCGGTCGCGCGGGACGACGAGGTGGATCCCCTTCGAGGCACGCACCTTGAACTGCCCGCGCTCCCCCACCATCGATTGCGTGTCATCGGTCCAGACACCCGTCGCGTTGACGACCTGCTTGGCACGGATCTCGAACCGTTCATCCGTCTGCAGATCGTGGGCCTTCACCCCGACCACGCGCTGACCGACCTTGATGAAGCCTTCGACCCGCACCCGACTCGCGACGTGTGCACCGTACGACGACGCCGTCCTGGCGAGCGAAGCGACGTATCGCGCGTCGTCGACCTGCGCGTCGTAGTAGGTGAGCCCGCCGACGAACGCATTCGACTTGAGGCTGGGGATCGACCGCAGCATCTGCTGCTTCGACAGGTGCCTGTGGTGCGGAACGCCAGGGGGCCGCCCACCGGTCCAGCTGAACGCGTCGTACAGGAGCATGCCGGCGCCGATGTAGAAGCGTTCGAAGACGGGTTTCGTCAACGGGTACAGGAACTTGACCGGCTTCACGAGGTGCGGTGCGATGCGCTGCAGGAGCAGGCCGCGTTCGATGAGCGCCTCACGGACGAGACGGAAGTCCAGCTGTTCGAGGTAGCGGATGCCACCGTGCACGAGCTTCGAGGAACGACTCGAGGTGCCGCTCGCCCAGTCCCTGGCCTCCAGCAGGCCGGTGCTCAAGCCTCGCGTGACGGCATCGAGCGCACTCCCCGTGCCCACGATCCCGCCGCCGACCACCAGGATGTCGAGCTCTTTCGATTTCAGCGCCTCGATCGCAGCGGCCCGTTCCTCCTGGCCGAGCTTCGTGGATCTGGTGATGCCGTTGGGTTTCGTGGTCACGTCGAACTCCGCTCTCCGGTTCGCCCCAGTGAGCTCCTGCTGGCGCAGGGACTCATCGCTGAGGCTCTCCTTCGAGGCTAGTGCGACGCGTCAGGCGCGACAACACCCTCGACACGCTGGTCACCCGTGAGCTACGGGATCCGGGACAGCCCGATGAATGGAGAGTCCCGACCGGCCACAACCACTAGTTCGACTGGTACGGCGCGACGACGACCTCGACGCGCTGGAACTCCTTGAGGTCCGAGTACCCGGTGGTCGCCATCGAACGCCGCAGCGCACCGATCAGGTTGGCGGTGCCGTCCGAGACGGGCGAGGGACCGTAGAGGATCTCCTCGAGCGGGGCGACCGTGCCGACCTCGACGCGACGACCGCGCGGCAGGTGCGGGTGGTGCGCTTCCGCACCCCAGTGCCAGCCGCCGCCGGGCGCGTCGGTCGCGCGGGCGAGCGCGGTGCCGAGCATCACGGCGTCGGCACCCATCGCGACGGCCTTGACGATGTCACCGGACGTGCCCAGACCGCCGTCCGCGATGACGTGGACGTAGCGTCCGCCCGACTCGTCGAGGTAGTCGCGGCGTGCGCCCGCGACATCGGCGACCGCGGTGGCCATCGGCGCGTGGATGCCGAGCGAAGCACGCGTCGTGGACGCGGCACCGCCGCCGAAGCCGACCAGGACGCCCGCCGCGCCCGTGCGCATGAGGTGCAGCGCAGCGGTGTAGGTGGCGGCGCCGCCGACGATGACGGGGACGTCGAGTTCGTAGATGAACTTCTTGAGGTTGAGCGGTTCCTGGTTCTTGGAGACGTGCTCGGCGGAAACGGTGGTCCCGCGGATGACGAAGAGGTCGACACCGGCGGCGACGACGGTCTCGTAGAGCTCCTGCGTCCGCTGCGGGGACAGCGCAGCGGCGACGGTGACACCGGCTGCGCGGATCTCGGCGAGACGAGCGGTCACCAGTTCAGGCTTGATGGGAGCCGCGTAGATCTCCTGCATTCGCGAGGTGGCGCGGGCGGCGGGCAGCGAGCGGATCTCGGCCAGCAGCGGGGTCGGGTCGTCGTACCGCGTCCAGAGGCCTTCGAGGTCGAGGACGCCGACGCCGCCGAGCTGGCCCATCATGATGGCCGTCGTCGGCGACACCACGGAGTCCATGGGGGCGGCGAGGACCGGGATCTGGAACTGGTACGCGTCGATCGCCCAGGAGACGGAGACGTCTTCGGGGTCGCGGGTCCTCCGCGACGGGACCACTGCGATGTCGTCGAATGCGTAGGCACGCCTGGCGCGCTTCGACCGGCCGATCTCGATATCCATACTCACGACAACAGCCTATCGGTTGGGGTGTCCGGAACAGGATTCGGGGAACGCGGAAGGCCCCGCCGCGTGAGCGGACGGGGCCTTCCCGGCGTCGATGCGAGGGGCCGACTACTTGCGGTAGTTGGGCGCCTCGACCATGAGCTGGACGTCGTGCGGGTGCGATTCCTTGAGGCCTGCAGGCGTGATGCGGACGAACTTGCCCTTCGCCTTCAGCTCGGGGACCGTGCGTGCGCCGACGTAGAACATCGTCTGTCGGAGGCCGCCGATGAGCTGGTACGCGACGGCGGAGACCGGCCCGCGGTAGGGGACCTGCCCTTCGATGCCCTCGGGGATGAGCTTGTCGTCGGTGGGGACGTCCGCCTGGAAGTAGCGGTCCTTGGAGTAGGACGTCTTCTTGCCACGCGTCTGGAGTGCACCGAGCGATCCCATGCCGCGGTAGTTCTTGAACTGCTTGCCGCCGACGAAGACGAGGTCGCCGGGGCTCTCGTCGGTTCCGGCGAGGAGCGAGCCGAGCATCACGGTGTCCGCTCCGGCGACGAGGGCCTTGGCGATGTCGCCCGAGTACTGCAGGCCGCCGTCGGCGATGAGTGGAACGCCTGCTTCACGTGCGGCGAGCGATGCTTCGTAGACGGCCGTGACCTGCGGGACGCCGACACCGGCGACGACGCGCGTGGTGCAGATGGATCCCGGTCCGACGCCGACCTTGATGGCGTCGGCGCCTGCGTCGATGAGCGCCTGCGCGCCGGAGCGCGTGGCGACGTTGCCGCCGATGATGTCGACGTTCGCGAACGCGGGGTCGGCCTTGAGCTTGCGGATGATCTCGAGCACACCGGCGCTGTCGCCGTTTGCAGTGTCGACGACGAGGACGTCGACCCCGGCGTCGAGAAGCGATCCTGCACGGCTCCATGCGTCGCCGAAGAAGCCGATGGCGGCACCGACTCGGAGTCGGCCGTCGTCGTCCTTCGTGGCGAGCGGGTACTTCTCGCTCTTGTCGAAGTCCTTGACCGTGATGAGGCCCTTGAGCTTGCCGGCTGCGTCGACGAGGGGGAGCTTCTCGATGCGGTGCTTCGCGAGGAGCGCCATGACCGTGTTGCGGTCCGTGCCGACGGGGGCCGTGATGAGGCCCGTGCTCGTCATGACGTCGCTGACCTTGGTCGTCGCCTTCTCGAAGGCCGACACGAAGCGCATGTCGCGGTTGGTGACGATGCCGACGAGGATGCCGTCGCCGTTCACGACGGGGAGGCCGGAGATGCGGAACTGGCCGCAGAGCTCGTCGACCTCGGCCACGGTCGCGTCCGGCGTCGTCGTGACGGGATTCGTGATCATGCCGGACTCGCTGCGCTTGACGCGGTCCACCTGGTCGGCCTGGTCGGCGATGGAGAGGTTGCGGTGGAGGACGCCGAGGCCGCCTTCGCGGGCCATGGCGATGGCCATGCGCGCTTCGGTGACGGTGTCCATGGCGCTCGAGAGGAGCGGCGTCGCCACCGTGATCCGTCTCGTCAGTCGTGACGAGGTGTCCGCCTCGCTGGGGATGACATCGGTGTGGCCGGGCAACAGCAACACGTCGTCATACGTGAGTCCTACGAAACCGAACGGATCAGGCTGGTCCATCTTTCCCTTTCATCAGCACGTCATCCGCTCGGGATGCCAAAAACACCGGAAGGGCGGACCGTTCCGGCGATATCTCCATGGTAACGGAGTGTGGCCCGCCCCTATTCCCACGTTCCTGGGAATCCTGCGGCGTCGCCGGGCGGGAGTGCGCTCGCGGCAGAACGCGCCGTGTCGCTAGTCTGGTGCGATGCTCACCGCTCGTGATTGATCGACGACGCGCTTCCCAGCCCGTCCGATCATCCGCGCGCCTCCACGGCGCCGAGCTTTCTGGAGCCCTTCCATGCCGACCGTCCGGTCAGCACGTTACGTCGACGTGCTCGCACTCCCCCACGCCCTGCCGACCTTCGGGAGCGCCCTCGTCGCGCGTTCCGCCTACGCCATCGTCATCCTCCCGCTCATCTTCGCCGTGCAGGCGAGCACGGGGTCCGCCGCCACGGCCGGCCTCGCCGTCGGCGTCTACGGCGCTGGCGCGGCGTTCCTCGCCCCGCTCCGCGCCCGCATCATCGACCGCTACGGCAGGCCTCGCGTGCTCACCGTGCTCGCGGTGGTCTTCGGCGCGATGCTCGCCTCGCTCGCGGTGGCCGCCCTCCTCGATGCGAACGGCGCGATGTTCATCACGCTCGCCGCTCTCGCCGGCGCGTTCGCCCCACCGATCGGCCCGGCGATGCGCGTCGTCTGGTCGGAGCTGACCGGGGATCCAGCGACGCTCCGCACGGCGCTCAGCCTGGACGCGGTGCTCGAGGAGGTGCTGTACCTCATCGGCCCGGCCGCCGCAGGACTCGCCCTCACGATCATCGCCCCCGGCATCGCCCTCGTCGTGCCGGCCGTCCTCGTGGTCGTCGGGACCGTGGCGTTCGTGCTGTCCCCGGCGGTGCGGAGCACGCCCCCCGCTCCGACATCGACCGAGCGCACCGACTCGGCCCGGAAGACACGACGCCGATCGCTCCTCGCCGATGCCACGTACCTGGCCGTGCTCCTGCCGCCGCTCCTCGCCGGGATGGTCTCCGGGAACCTCACGATCTCGATGCCGGAACTGCTCACCGGCCCCTCCGCCCCCGTCTTCGTCGGCATCGCACTCGGCCTGTTCGCCGGAGGCAGCGCGGTCGGCGGACTCGTGTTCGGGGCGATCACGACGCCCGGCCCACCGCATCGGCAGCTCGTCGTGCTGACCGTGCTCCTCCTGGGAACGTCGACCGTGGTCGGCTTCGCGAGCGGTGCCGTGTGGATCTGCCTGGCGATCGTGATCGCCGGCTGCTGCTTCTCCCCCGTGATGGTCGTCGCGTACCTCGCTGCAGCCGGATTCGGCGGCGACGATCGCCGGACGGAGGCGACGACATGGGTCAACACCGCGCACAACGTCGGCGGCTCGGTCGGCACCGCTCTCGCCGGCCTGGTCATCCAAGTGTCCGGCGCCCAGGCGTCGTTCATCGTGACGGGCGCGATCGGCATCGTCGTCGTCATGGCGACGATGCTGCTCGTCAGAGCACGGGCGCCAGACGACGGGCACGCCGACCGGCGATGAGGAGGTCGACCGTGAGGATGGCGAGCGCGACCCAGACGAGACCGAATCCGAGCCACCGCTCCGGCGGCATCGGCTCGTGGAGGATCGCGACGCCGACGATGAACTGCAGGACGGGCGCGCAGTACTGCACGAAGCCCATCCAGATGAGCGGGAGGCGCCTCGCCGCAGAAGCGAAGAGGAGGAGCGGCACGGCCGTCACGACGCCGGCGCTCACGAGGAGTACCGTGTGCCAGACGCTCACCGTCCCGATCGTCAACCCGCCCATGACGCCGACGACGATCAGCTGGATGATCGCCACAGGGGTCAGCCAGACGGTCTCGATCGTCAGCCCGGAGACGGCATCGACCGATCCGCCGATGAGCTTCTTGAGGTAGCCGTAGAACCCGAAGGAGAAGGCGAGGACGAGTGCGATCCACGGCAGGCCCCCGTAGCCGATCGCGAGGACGAGCACGGCGAGCAGGCTCACCGAGACAGCGGCCCACTGCGCCGGGCGCAGGCGCTCGCGCAGGAAGAAGACGCCGAGGAAGACGGTCACGATCGGGTTGATGAAGTATCCGAGCGACGCCTCGACGACGTGACCCGTGAGCGCTGCGAAGACGTAGGTCAGCCAGTTGACGTAGATGAGCGCTCCGGCGGCGCCCATCGTGAACATGATCCGCGGCTGCCTGAGGAGCACGACGAGCTTCCGCCAGGTGCGCGTCGCTGTGATCAGGACGACGCAGAAGACGAGGGAGAAGAGCACCCGCCACGCCACGACCTCGAAGGCGCCGGCCGGTGCGAGCGCGATGAAGTACAGCGGAAGGAAGCCCCAGAGACCGTACGCGGCGAAGGCGTAGACGAGCCCGATGCGACTCTGCGATGCAGGTTTCATGCCGGTCGCCTCGGCTGTCGGAGCGGTCGTCGAGGCGGGGTCGGATGGAGTCTGCACTGTCCCCATCGTACGTGCGGGCCCGTCTCGGATCGCGCGGTTAACAGACACAACCCGGATGGTTTCCGCCATCCGGGTTGTGGTGTTGCAGAACTGAGTCCTTAGCGGACGACGACTGCGAGGACGTCGCGTGCGGAGAGGACGAGCAGGTCGTCGCCACCGAACTTGACCTCGGTGCCACCGTACTTGGAGTAGATCACCTTGTCGCCGACGGCGACGTCGAGGGGGACGCGGTTTCCGTTGTCGTCGATGCGGCCGGGGCCGACCGCCACAACTTCGCCCTCCTGGGGCTTCTCCTTGGCAGTGTCAGGGATGACCAGACCGGACGCGGTGGTCTGCTCTGCCTCGACCTGCTTGATGACGATGCGATCCTCGAGCGGCTTGATGGAGACCGACACGGTTGACCTCTTTCTTAAGACGAAGACGTGTTAGCACTCTCATTGTGAGAGCGCTAATTCCAGTCTAGGGATGTTCTGGCACTCACGCAATGCGAGTGCCAGCGCACGGCTGCTACCGTTGCCGGATGCACAGTGCACCCGCAGGAACGCGCTGACCGTGGAACGCAGCGAACTCGTCGAACTGCTGACCGCGGACGGTCTCCGACTGCTCGATTCCCTCCCACCGTACCCCTCGAAGGACGAAGCGGTGCGGCTCGTCGGCAGACTCCGCTCCGAAGGCCACTCCCCATCGCTCGTCGCAGCCGTCCTCACGCAGGCCAGACTCCGCTCGAAGGCCGCGGCGAAGTTCGGGCCGTTCGCCGAGCGGATGCTCTTCACGGAGGCCGGTCTGGAACAGGCGACGCGGCTCTCCGTCGCGGCTCTGCACGCCGGCCGATTCGCGCAGGCGGGTCTCCGCCGCGTCGCCGACCTCGGATGCGGCATCGGTGCGGACGCGATGGCCATGGCCTCCCTCGACCTCGAGGTGACCGCCGTCGAGATCGACGAGGTCACGGCCGCCATCACGAGCTACAACCTCGCCCCGTTCCCCACCGCGACCGTTCGCAACGAACCGGCCGAGGACGTCGACCTCAGCGGATTCGACGCCGTCTACTTCGACCCGGCCAGACGGACCGCCGGCCACGGCAACACGAGCCGCCTGACCGATGCAGCCGACTACACGCCGTCGCTCGACGTCGTGTGGGGCGCAGCGGAGATCCTACCGACGGGCGTCAAGCTCGGCCCCGGATTCGACCGCTCCCTCATTCCGCCGACGGCCGAGGCCCAGTGGGTGTCGGTCGACGGTCAACTCGTCGAGATGGGACTGTGGTTCGGCGTCCTCGCACGCCCCGGCATCCGTCGCTCGGCGCTGGTCCTCGGTGCCGACGGCAGCCACGAACTGCACGCTGAGGCCGACGTCGACGACGTCCCCGTGCGCCCGCTCGGCGAGTACGTCTTCGAACCGGACGGCACCGTCATCCGCGCCCGTCTCATCGGCATGCTCGCGGAACGGCTCGGCGCCGGGATGCTCGGCTCCGGCATCGCCTACCTCACGGGCGACGAGGCACCGTCCACCCCGTTCGCGACGGCGTTCCGTGTGCTCGAACGGCTTCCGATGGATGAGAAGACGCTCAAGCGCACGATGAAGGCGCGCGGCATCGGCGTCCTCGAGATCAAGAAGCGGGGCGTCGAGGTCGATCCGGCAGCGCTCCGTCGCCGGCTCGGGCTCAAGGGCCCGAACTCGGCGACCGTCATCCTCACACGGGTGGACGGCAAGCACACCGCGCTGCTTGTCGAGCGGGTCGCGTAGCCGCTCGCCGCGATGCCCTCACACGGATCACGGGCTCAGGTGGCCAGGTAGCCGATGATCGTGACGATGCTGTAGGTCAGCCAGCCGGCCGAGAGCGCCAACCCGATGAAGCCCGTGATGATGCCGGTGAGCGCGAATCCGCGACCGGCCGTCTCGCGCCGGCGGCTGATGAGGCCCAAGACGATCGCAGCGATCGAGAACGGGAATCCCCAGCCGACGAAGATCGAGATGACGAGGCCGATGATGCCCGTCACGAGCGCCCACACGGCGCGCGTCGAGGTCTGCGGCATCGGCCGGGCGCCCTGCCCCTGCGCATCGCCCTGGTACGGAGCGTATCCGCCCTGGCTCGGCGCTTGGTAGATCGCCGTCGGGACCGTCTGCAGATACGTGGGCTGCTGCTGGTAGGCGCCGGGCTGCTGGTACTGCTGCGGCTGAGCCGGCTGCTGGTAGCGCCCAGGCTCGACGGGCGGCTGGAACTGCCCGGACTGTTGCGGCTGGGGCTGGTACTGGGGCTGCGGGGGCGAGTACTGCTGAGGCTGCTGGAACTGCCCCGTCGGCTGCCCGTACTGCGGCGGGACCGGCTGCTGCGGCTCCGGCTGGGTGGGGGCAGGCGGCTGCTGCGGGGACGCGGGCGGCTGGGTCGGTTCGACGGGCGGCTGCGGCTGGCCGGGCGGAATCGTCGGATCGGTCATGAGGTCTCCCTTGCTCGAGCTCGGTGTGCGTCCGGCACGGGCAATCCTATGCGCTCAGCTCCGGAGGAGCCCCGTAGGAGCCCTGCGGGAGCCTCGAAAGCGACCCTCCCGAGCCGCCACCGTCGATCAGTGGACCTGGATCTCCGTGACGGGCAATGTCGAGTCCGCACCGAAGTCGAGCGAGGACGGCTCGTGGCCCGCCGCGATGAGTTGGGAGGCGAGCGCGGCGATCATCGCGCCGTTGTCGGTGCACAGGTGCAGGGGCGGGATGCGGAGGGCGATGCCGGCCTTCGCCGTGCGTTCCGCCGCGACCTCGCGGAGTCTCGCGTTCGCGATGACGCCGCCGCCGAGGAGCAGCCGGGGAACGCCGAGATCGGTGCACGCGGCGATCGCCTTCGTGATGAGAACGTCGACGACGGCTTCACGGAAGCTCGCGGCGACGTCGGCCGTCGGCACGGGCTCTCCTGCGTCCTCACGGGCTTCGACCCAGCGGGCGACCGCCGTCTTGAGGCCGGAGAAGGAGAAGTCGTAGCGGTGCGCAGGCATGTCCTTCGGGAGGCTGAGCCCACGTGGGAACCGGATGGCCTTGGGGTCGCCCGTCGCGGCGGCGCGATCGATCTGGGGTCCGCCGGGGTACGGCAGGCCGAGCACGCGCGCGACCTTGTCGAAGGCCTCGCCGGCGGCATCGTCGATCGTCTCGCCGAGCAGTTCGACGTCGGTCACGAGGTCGCGGACGAGGAGGAGGGAGGTGTGGCCGCCCGAGACGAGGAGCGCGACGGTCGGGTACTCGAAGGGGCCGTCGGCCGTGTCGAGGATGTCGGCGCCGACGTGTCCGACGAGGTGGTTGACGGCGTAGATCGGCTTGCCCAGCGAGACGGCGAGCGCTTTCGCGGCACCGACCCCGACCATGAGCGCACCGGAGAGCCCTGGACCGCTCGTGACCGCGATGGCGTCGAGCTCCTGCAGCGTCACTCCCGCTTCCGCGAGCGCCGCCGTGATCGCCGGCTCGAGGGCTTCGAGGTGCGCACGAGCGGCGACCTCGGGCACGACGCCGCCGTACCGGGCGTGCTCGTCCATGCTCGACGCGATCGTGTTGGAGAGGAGGGTCCGACCGCGGACGATGCCGATGCCCGTCTCGTCGCAGCTCGTCTCGATGCCGAGGACGAGCGGTTGGTCGCGATTCATGACAGGGGGTTCTCCGGGATCTCGGTGGGCTGAGGAGCTGCGGCGGGTTCGGCCCGACCGGGTTCGGCCAGCGCAGGCTCGGCCAGCGCAGGCTCGGCCAGCGCAGGCTCCGCGGGACGGACGGTCAGCCGCATCACGATCGCGTCGACGTCATCGGGCTGGTAGTAGCCCGGGCGGACCGCGATCTCCTCGAAGCCGAGGCTTCGGTAGAGGCCCTGCGCGACGGGGTTGTCCGCGCGCACTTCGAGGAAGACCTGCGTGACGCCCTGGCGACGGGCGCGATCGATGAGCGTCACCATGAGCAGTCGGCCGAGCCCACGACCCCGTGCAGCTTCGGAGACGGCGATCGTCTGGATGTCGCCGTCGTTCGAACGGGAGGGTGCGAAGAGGCCCGCGTACCCGTCGAGGACGGAACCGTCGCCGTCCGCGTCGGTCGCGACGAGGTACGTGCCGTGCGGTGAGAGGATCTCGGATCGCATCATCTCGTCGGACCAGGCGTCGGTCGTGAAGACGGTGCGTTCCATGTCCATGATGCGGTCGAGGTCGGCCTCGGTCGCGGTGCGGAGCAGCCAGGTCATCCCGTGACCCGCTTCTTCGGTGAGAGGGTGACGTCCGGTGAGCGCAGGTAGAGCGGCTCGTCGGAGGCGAACGGGTGTCCGCCGGCGCGGAGCAGTTCCGCCACGACGCCGAGCGAGGCTGCCGAGACGGTCTCCGCGTCGATGCGCAGGAGCTCCGGATGCGGCAGTTCGTCCGGCTTGCCGAGTCCTGGACCGTCGATGCGCACGGGCAGCCCAGAGGCGTCGAGCCCGGAGTAGGCGGTCCAGTAGCGTTCGCGACGACGTGCGTCGGTCACGACGAGCAGCGGCTCGCTCCGACCGTCGCGGTACTCGCTGAGCGCGATCGCATCGTGGCTGACGACCGGGAGGACCGGGAGTCCGGCGCCGATGGCGAAGGCGCGGGCCGCGGCGATGCCGATGCGCAGACCCGTGAACGGACCCGGCCCCATGCCGGCGACGACGCCGTCGAGCTCGGAGACCGCGACGCCCGCTTCCTGCAGGCAGTCGTGGATGAGCCGGCCGATGACCTCTGCGTGACGCATCGTGTCCGCCGACGAGCGTTCCGCGAGCACACCACGGACCGGGTCGGTGATGGCGACACTCGAACCCGCGGACGTATCGATGGCCAACAGCACGCCGACCAGCCTACCCGCGCCCGGTGATCGTGACGCGCCTCGTCTCGACGGGCTCCTCGCCCTCCGGCGTCGGGACGTGCTCGGTCCCCGCGCCCGTTGGCCGGTCGATGACGATCTCGGTCCAGTGGTCGACGACGCCGTCGAGCATGCCGGCGCCCCATTCGACGACGACGACCGAGCGTGCGAAGTCGATGTCGAGGTCGTCGAGTTCGAGTGCGGAGCCGAGGCGGTACGCGTCCACGTGCACGAGCGGTGGCCCGTCGACGAGGCTCGGGTGCGTCCTGGCGAGCACGAATGTGGGGCTGGTCACCGGCCCGCGGACGCCGAGCCCTTCGCCGATGCCGCGCGTGAGCGTCGTCTTGCCTGCGCCGAGCGCACCCGTCAGGACCAGGAGGTCGCCGGCGACGAGCGCACGGCCGATCTCGAGTCCCAGCTCGTGCATGGACTCCGGCGTACCGATGTCGACCGTTCGGTCCGCGAGACCGGTCATCGTCCCTCCCGCACGGTGCGCGTGACGCGTGGTCCGATGCGCGTGACGATCTCGTAGTTGATGGTTCCTGCGGCGTCCGCCCACTCCTCGACGGCGGGCACGCCCGTGGAGGGGTCGCCGAAGAGGATCGCGTCGTCGCCGACGTGCACCTCGTCGTCGCCGACGTCGACCACGAACTGGTCCATGGCGATGCGTCCGCACACCCGGTACCGGCGTCCGCCGATGACGACGGGACCTCGCCCGGAGGCGCTGCGCGGGATGCCGTCTGCGTAGCCGAGCGGAATGAGCGCGAGGGTGGTCGGCCGGTCGGTCCGGTAGGTGTAGTCGTAGGAGACGCCGGCGCCGGGCTCGACGCGGCGCACGGCGGCGACGGTCGCCCGGAGCGTCATCGCTGGTCGGAGCCCGAATGCCGCCGCGGTGCGTCCGGTCGACGGGTCCGCGGAGGCGTCCGGTTCGAACGGCGACAGGCCGTAGACGGCGATGCCGACGCGCACGGTGTCGTATCGGAGCGTCGGGAGGGCGAGGGCTGCGGCCGATGCCGCGAGGTGCGTGGTCTCCGGGGTGAGACCCGCGGCGCGCGCCGCGGCGACGCCCTGCTCGAAGCGCTGGGCGGCGTCGGCGTCATCGTCCGGCGAAGCGTTCGAGACGTGGCTGAAGACGCCGACGACGCGGATCAGACCGTCGCGCTCAGCCGCGACCGCCTCGGAGAAGAGGGCCGGCCACTGATCGGCGGAGGCCCCGTTCCGGCTGAGGCCGGTCTCGAGCTTGAACTGGACGTCGACGGGCCGTCCGGGCGCGGCGACGGCGCCGGCGGCGATCACGGCGCGCAGCTGTTCGACCGAGGACACCCCGAGCTCGATGCGAGCGGTGATCGCGGCGGCGAAGTCGGCGTCCGGTCCGTGCAGCCACGCCACGAGCGGTGCGTCGATGCCCGCAGCACGCAGGACGAGCGCCTCGCGGATGTCGGCGACGCCCAGGCGATCCGCTCCGGCCTCGACGGCGGCGCGCGCGACCGGAATCGCGCCGTGGCCGTACGCGTCGGCCTTCACGACGACGATGAGCTGCGGGGTCCCGGTCAGGCGACGGATCGTCCGCACGTTGTCGCGGATCGCATCGAGGTCGATGATGGCCTCGCGGGTCGGCTGCTGCGCGCCGGACCGCTGCGTTCCTGTCTGCTGCGTCTGCCTCATCGCGACTCCCCCTCAGCGACGACGAAGGCCACCGCGGCGCCGCCGTCGTGCGTCATCGACAGGTGGAGGCTCGTGATCCCGCGTGCCGCGACGACCTCGGCCGTCACCCCGGTCAGGTGGAAATCGGGGCTGCCCTCCGGACCGTTGACGACGGCCATCTCCTGCCAGCGCACGCCGTCGGACGAGCCGAGCGCTTTGATGAGCGCTTCCTTCGCGGCGAATCTGCCGGCGAGCGAACGCAACGGCAGCTCCCGTTCGACCGGGACGAACAGGCGCTCGCGGAGACCGGGGGTCCTCGTGACCGCGCGTTCGAATCTGGCGAGGTCCACGAGGTCCACGCCGATGCCGATGATCATGCTTCTACTCTACGGCGAGGCGCACGGCCGACCGGTCCGCCACATCGGGACCGGTGGACTGCCTCGCCACGCCCTATTCGACCGTGACGGACTTCGCGAGGTTGCGCGGCTGATCGACGTCGAGCCCCTTCGCCGTCGCGAGTTCCATCGCGAAGATGTGGAGCGGGATGACGGCGAGCATGGGCTCGAAGAGCGGCGCGGCGAGCGGGATCTGGATGACCTCGTCCGCAAACGGGAGGACTGCTGCATCGCCCTGTTCCGCGATCGCGATGATGCGAGCGCCGCGGGCACGGATCTCCTGGATGTTGGAGACGACCTTCGGGTGCAGGACGGCGGAGCCGCGCGGGCTCGGGACGACGACGAAGACGGGCTGGCCAGGCTCGATGAGCGCGATCGGACCGTGCTTGAGCTCGCCGCCCGCGAAGCCCTCCGCGTGGATGTAGGCGAGTTCCTTGAGCTTGAGCGCGCCCTCGAGCGCGATCGGGTAGCCGACGTGACGACCGAGGAACAGGACGGCGCGCGTGTCGGCCATCCAGTGCGCGAGCTGGGCGATCTTCTCGGACGCGCCGAGGATGCTGGCGATCTTGTCCGGGATGCCGTTCAGCTCGGCCACCTGCTCGGCGAGGACCGCCGGCTCCTGCGCGCCGCGCACGCGGGCGAGGTGCAGGGCGAAGAGGTAGATGGCGGCGACCTGCGCGACGAACGCCTTGGTCGAGGCGACCGCGACCTCCGGGCCGGCGTGCGTGTAGACGACGGCGTCGGACTCCCGCGGGATCGTGGCGCCCTGCGTGTTGCAGATGGAGAGCGTCTTCGCGCCGGCCTCGCGGGCGTAGCGGACGGCCATGAGCGTGTCCATGGTCTCGCCCGACTGGCTGATCGAGACGATGAGCGTCTTGGCGTCGATCACGGGGTCGCGGTAGCGGAACTCGTGGCTGAGTTCGACAGACACGGGGATGCCGGCCCACTTCTCGATCGCGTAGGTGCCGACGAGACCGGAGTACGCGGCCGTGCCGCAGCCGATGATGACGATGCGGTTGATCTCGCTGAAGAGCTCGTCGAGGCCGCTCAGTTCCGGGATGACGACCTGGCCGTCGGCGATGCGGCCGCGCAGGGTGTTGGCGACGGCGTCGGGCTCTTCGCTGATCTCCTTGGCCATGAAGCTCGACCAGCCGCCCTTCTCGGCGGCGGAGGCGTCCCACTGCACGTCGAAGGCCTCGGTCTCGACGGGCTGGCCGAAGAAGTCGGTGACGGTGACCTGGTTCGGGGTGATCGTGACGATCTGGTCCTGGCCGATGGCGACGGCACGGCGCGTGAACTGCACGAACGCGGCGACGTCGGAGCCGAGGAAGTTCTCACCGTCGCCGAGCCCGATGACGAGCGGCGAGTTGCGGCGGGCGCCGACGACGACGCCGGGGAGGTCCTGGTGCATGGCGAGGAGGGTGAAGGCGCCGTCGAGGCGGCTGACGACCCGGCGGAACGCCTCCGCGAGGTCGCCCGTGGCGCGGTACTCTCGGCCGATGAGGGCTGCGGCGACCTCGGTGTCGGTCTCGCTCTCGAAGGTGAAGCCGTCCGCGAGGAGTTCGGCCCGCAGATCGGCGAAGTTCTCGATGATGCCGTTGTGGATGAGGGCGAGCTTGCCGTCGTCACCGAGGTGGGGGTGCGCGTTGCGGTCGGTGGGTCCGCCGTGGGTCGCCCAGCGGGTGTGGCCGATGCCGGTCGAGCCGCTCGCGATGGGGTTCGCGTCGAGGTCGTCCGTGAGCTTGACGAGTTTGCCGGCGCGCTTGCGGGTGTGCAGTTCGCCGTTCGCGTCGAGCACGGCGATGCCCGCCGAGTCGTACCCGCGGTACTCGAGCCGCTTCAGTCCACCGAGCAAGACGTCGACCGTCTTGTCGTCTCCGACGTAACCCACGATTCCACACATAGGAACGAGCATAACCGCGCGGTTTTGGGAGGACGCCGCACGAAATCGGCTCAGCGCTCGAGTGCTCGCAGGCCCAGCCAGGCGGCCGTGCGGTCGTCCGGATCCCCCATCGAGAGCCCGGTCAGCTCTTCGATGCGTTCCATCCGCGTGCGGAGCGTCTGACGGTGGATCCCGAGGCGCTCGGCGGTCACACCCCACGAGCCGTCCTCAATGAGGTAGCGGCGCAGCGTCTCGGTCAGCTCCCCGTGTCGACCGTCTCCGTCTCGGAGGCCGTCGAGCACGGTCGCGAGCTGGTCGGCTGCGGCCGGGTCGAGACGGTCGAACACGTAGCTGACCGTCGGCAGGGCGCGGTACCTGGCGAGCACGCGGCCGTCGGTCGCCGCGACCTCGTGCGCCTGCGCCGCCTCCCGTGCCGTCCGGGCGAGGGCGTCGAGCGAGGCGCTTCCGCCGAGGCCGCATCGGACGGGGACGGGTGCGGTCTGATCGAACGCCTCGATGCGGTCCACGAGCGCGTCGACCCGGTCGTCGCGGATGAAGCCGAGCACCTGCCCGTGCCTGACCGTCATGATCTGCTCGCAGTCCAGCTCGTCGAACCACCGGCTGGCGATCTGCTCGACGTCGACGGTCTTCGATCGGGATGAGAGGACGAACGCCGTGAGCTCGGTCTCCCGCACACCCCAGCGCAGCAGGAGGGAGCGGACCTCGACGGGGTCGCCGGAGAGCAGCGCGTCGATCATGACCTCGCGGCCGAGCCGTTCCGTCACCGTGTGGTCGTGCGTGCGGAGGATGAGGTCGAGGAGCGCCGCGGCCTGGGAGGCGAGGGAACGACTCCGGCTGAGCGATCCTTCGCGGGACGAGATCACGAGGTGGGCCGCGAGGTCCTCGCCGAGGCCGATGGGGTGCACCTGCAGACCCGGGTGGCGCACGCGCACGGGACGCTGGAACGCGACGGCGACCGCGTCCTGCACGTGGAGGCCTCCGGCACCGGCGCTCGCGATCGTCTGCCCGTGGCTGTCGAGGAGAACCGCCCACCCGTCGATGCGCTGCGCGAGCTCGGCGACGACCGCTCCCACCCCGCCGCGCCTGGCGACCTGGGTCAGCACACGCGTCCCGCTCGCGACGAGTCGGTCCTCGGCTGCCTGATCGTTCGCGAGGAGCGCGACGAGCGTCGGCAGGAGCACGGCGGGGTCCGCGTCGCAGCACAGCACGGTCGTGCCGGATGCCGCGAGTCGTCGACGTTGACCCTCGGAGGCCGGACCGACGACGAGGGCGGCACCCGTGAGGGACGCCTTGTGCCCCGGTCCGTCGGCGAGCGCGCTCACTGCGGTCGCCGCATCGGCCACGACGACCGTGACGAAGTCGGGGTGGGCGAGCACCGTGAAGTCGACGAGCCGCACGGCCTGGTCGATCTGCGCCGTCGTCGCCACGGCGCCGGGCAAGAGTTCGGCACCGAGCGCTCGGACGACGGATGCGAGGTCGCGACTCATGAGACGAGTGTACGAGATGGCGAAAGATGCGTGGCCATTCACACAAATTCACAGTGCCATCGTGCACCCGGCTCCTTACCATCGTCTCAGCCGTCCCGATCGTCACCATCGTCACCGATCGTCACCGATCGTCACCATCGTCCCGCCCGACCAGCCCGAGAGGAACCCCATGAAGGCCGTCGTCTTCCGCACACCCAACGAACCCATCGAGGTCGTCGACGTCGACCTCGCGAGCCCGAAGGCGGGCGAGGTCCGCGTCAAGATCGCCGCGGCCGGCGTCTGCCACTCCGACCTGCACGTCAAGCGCGGAGAATGGGATGCGGCAGTCCCGCTCGTGATGGGACACGAGGGTTCCGGCGTCGTCGTCGAACTCGGCGAAGGCGTCACCTCGCTCTCCGTCGGCGACCACGTCGTCCTCTCCTGGGTCCCGCCGTGCGGCGAGTGCCGGTACTGCCGCTCCGGCCACGAGGCCCGCTGCCAGAAGGTCGCGACCGTGGTCGCCCCGCTCGGCGTCCTCTTCGACGGCACCTCGCGCCTCTCGACGAACGGCGAGCCGCTGCACCACTACCTCGGCGTCTCCTCCTTCGCGGAAGAGGTCGTCGTGCCGGCGTCCGGCGCCATCAAGGTCCGTGACGACGCCCCCCTCGACGTCGTCGCCCTCGTCGGCTGCGCCGTCGCAACGGGCGTCGGCGCCGTCCTCAACACGGCGGCCGTCGAACCCGGGTCCACGGTCGTCGTGATCGGCTGCGGCGGCGTCGGCCTCAACGTCGTCCAGGGCGCGAAGCTCGCCGGCGCCGAACGGATCATCGCCGTCGACGTCCGCGACGACAAGACCGCACTCGCCGTCCAGTTCGGCGCGACCGACCGCATCGATGCGTCGAAGACCGATGCCGTGAAGGCGCTCTTCGAGATGCTGCCGGACGGCGCCGACTACGCGTTCGACGCCATCGGCCGCACGACCACCACGGAGCAGGCCATCCAGATGCTCGGGCTCGGCGGCGCCGCGGTCATCGTCGGCCTCCCACCGACCGGCGCGAAGGCGTCCTTCGAACCGCTCGTCCTCGCCGAAGCCGACCAGCGCATCCTCGGCTCGAACTATGGAAGCGTCCGGCCGTCCATCGACATCCCCGCTCTCGTCGACCGCTACATGGACGGGCAGCTCATGCTCGACCCGCTCGTCTCCTCGCGCCGGCCCCTCGCGGAGGCGGCGGCGGCGTTCGACGACCTGCAGTCCGGCAACGCGCTCCGCACGCTGCTCATCCCCTGAGCCGCTGCTCATCCCCTGAGCCGCACCCCAGACCCGGCGGGGGCGTTTCGATCCCCAGGAACGTCTCCGCCGACCCAAGCACCACCAGCACCACCAGCACCACCACCAGCACCCCGCGACACCCCGCAGCAGTACCCCGCACACCCCACCCGTTCGGCCCCACCGCCCGTCCCGACCCGACCCGACTCATAGGAGAGCCTGCACATGTCCTCACGCACCGCATCACCTCCGTCCGGACCAGCTTCCGGCCAGTCCTCCCCCGCCGACGCCGGGCTCCGCCGCGGCGTCATGAGCGGGCCGGAGCTCGCAGCGCAGGCCATCGCGAACATCGCCCCGAGCGCCGTCATCGCCTTCACCGCCGCCGCGATCTACCTCGGCGCCGGCAACGGCACGATCCTCTCGTTCGTCCTCGCCACGATCGTGATCCTGAGCGTCGGCTACTGCGTCGCGGTCTTCGCGAAGCGCCACGCCTCCGCCGGCTCCCTCTACACCTACGTCGCGAAGGGCCTCGGACCGTTCGGCGCCTACCTCGCGGGCGTCACCCTCCTCATCGGCTGTTGGGGCATCGCCGCAGGCTCCCTCGGCGGCGCGGTGTCCTACTTCAACCAGTTCCTCGTCCTGATCGGCCTTCCGGTCGGCGGGCCCGTCTCCTACGCGATCATCGCCATCGTCGTCGGGGGCCTCGCCACGCTCTTCACCATCCGCGGCATCCGTCTCTCCGCCCGCGTCTCCCTCGTCCTCGAGCTCGTCTCCATCACGATCATCATGGTCCTGCTCGTCCTCGCCCTCGTCTGGGCCGGACCGCGGGCCTGGGACCCATCGCAGTTCAGCCTCGAAGGCGTGCCGCTCCAGGGCGTCGCCGCCGGCATGGTCCTCGGCATCCTCGGGTTCGTCGGCTTCTCCTCGGCGGACGCACTCGGCCGCGAGGCGAAGAACCCGTACGTCGCGATCCCCCGCGCCATCATGTGGAGCGCCGTGACCGTCGGCTTCCTCTACGTCTTCGCCGCCTACACGCAGGTCGTCGTCCTCGGCGCCGGCCTCGGCGAGAGCGCGAGCCCCCTCGAGGAGATCGCGACCACGATCGGCATGCCGGCCTGGTTCGCCCCCGTCCTCACCTTCGGCGTCGGCGCCTCGTTCTTCGCCGTCGTCGTCGCGCCGCTCAACGTCGTGGGCCGCATCGTCTACGTCATGGGCAAGGAGGGCGTCGTTGCCGAGCGCTTCGGCCGCACCCACGATCGCCACCTCACCCCGCACCGCGTGCTGCTCGTCGCCGGGCCCGCCGCCATCCTCCTCGACGTCATCATGATCGCGTCCGGCGTCGACCCGATGAACATCGTCGTGTGGGTCGACACGTACGGCACGTACGGCTACATGGTCGCGTATGCGCTCGTCGCGATCGCCTGCGTCGTCTACACCCGCCGCGAGGGCATGCGGAACGGCCTCGTCTGGGTGTGCGCCGTCATCGCCGTCCTCAGCATGGCGTACGTGTTCTTCGCGAACGTCGTGCCCGTTCCGGCGTTCCCGCTCAACGTCATCCCGTACCTGTTCCTCGCCACCCTCGCGGTCGCGATCGGCTGGTACGTGTACCTCGCGAAGCGTCGCCCAGAGGTCATCCGGAACATCGGCAACACCGAGACCGACATCCTCGAGGGCGTCGGCTGATCAACGCAGGCGCCGACCGCGAACGGCCCGTCCGCCCACCCATCAGGTGGAGTCGGACGGGCCGTTCATCGTTGCGTCAGCGCCGCTCAGAGCTTGCGGAGCAGGACCGAGGAGACCGTGTGATCGGAGTCCTTCCGGAGCACGAGCTTGGCCCGTGAGCGGGTCGGACGGATGTTGTCGAGCAGGTTCGGCTCGTTGATGTCCTTCCAGTAGCCGGAAGCACGACGCCTCGCCTCCTCCTCCGAGAGATCGGCGAAGACATTGAAGTAGGAGTTCGGGTTCGAGAACGCGCCGCGCTGCAGGGCCATGAAGCGCTCGACGTACCAGGCCTCGATGTCGCGGGTCCTCGCGTCCACGTAGATGCTGAAGTCGAACAGGTCGCTGACCGCGAGGCCGTTCTTCGAGGCCGCCGGTTGCAGGACGTTGAGGCCCTCGACGATGAGGACGTCCGGGCGACGCACGACCACCTGGGCCGTGGGGACGATGTCGTAGCGCAGGTGCGAGTAGAACGGCGCGCGCACTTCCTCCACGCCGCTCTTCACATCGGTGATGAACCGGAGGAGCGAACGGCGGTCGTAGGACTCGGGGAAGCCCTTTCGGTCCATGATGCCGCGGCGCTCGAGCTCGGCGTTCGGGTAGAGGAAGCCATCGGTCGTGACGAGTTCGACATGCGGGGTGTCCGGCCACTTCGCGAGCAGCTCGCGCAGGAGGCGCGCGATCGTGGACTTGCCGACGGCTACGGATCCGGCCACACCGATGACGAACGGCGTGCGGTAGCCGTGATCGCCGATGAACTGGCTCGTGGCACGGCCGAGGTCCTGTGTGTTCTTCGCATAGAGGCTCAGCAGCCGGCTGAGCGGCAGGTAGACCTCCTCGACCTCGCGCATGTCGAGTCGGTCGCCGAGTCCGCGGATCTGGACGACGTCGGTCTCACTGAGCGGGAGGCTGGCGGTGGGGGCGAGTCGTGCCCACTCCGCTCGGTCGATCTCCACGTACGGAGATGCCTGGCCCTGGGCGGTCCCGGTCGCTGTCGAACTCATGCGTCCACTCTTCCACACGCGTGGGCTCGGTTCCGTACCGATCCGGAGCGGAACCGAGCCAACAGACGAACTGCTACGAACAGTACTGTTACGAGCCGAGCCGTTCGCGCACGACATCGGCGAGACGGTGGGCGAGGCGATCGGCCGTCGGCTGATCGGCGGCCTCGACCATCACCCGGATGAGCGGTTCGGTGCCGCTCGGGCGGAGGAGCACGCGCCCGGCTTCGCCGAGTTCCGCCTCCGCTTCGCGCACGGCCTCGGCGACGCCCTCGTCGCCGGCGAGACGATCGCGGTCGACGCCGGTGACGTTCACGAGGATCTGCGGGAAGACCTGCATCACCTCGGCCAACTGCGCGAGCGTCTTGCCCGTGCGGGCCATCTCGCTCACGATGTGGAGACCGGTCAGGATGCCGTCGCCCGTCGTCGCGAACTCGCTCATGATGACGTGCCCGGACTGCTCGCCGCCGAGCGAGAACCCGTTCTGGTTCATCGACTCGAGGACGTAGCGGTCGCCGACCTTCGTCTGGATCACGGTGATGCCGTGCTCCTTCATGGCGACGTGGAGACCGAGGTTGCTCATGACGGTCGCGACGAGCGTGTCGTCCTTCAGCTTGCCGCGTTCCTTCATGGAGACCGCGAGGATCGCCATGATCTGATCGCCCTCGATGAAGTTGCCCTCAGCGTCGACCGCGAGGCAGCGGTCCGCGTCGCCGTCGTGCGCGATGCCGACGTCTGCGCCGTGCTCGAGGACGGCCTTCGCCAGGAGGTCGAGGTGCGTCGAACCGACACCGTCGTTGATGTTGATGCCGTTCGGCTCGTTGCCGATGACGGTGACCTTCGCTCCTGCGTCCCGGAACGTCTCCGGGGACACGCCTGCAGCGGCGCCGTGGGCGCAGTCGAGGACGACGTGGATGCCGTCGAGGCGGTGCGGGAGACTGCCGAGCAGGTGCACGACGTAGCGGTCCTCTGCGTCGGCGAACCGGCGGATGCGACCGACGTCAGCGCCGGTGGGCGCCCACTTGGGCTTGTCGAGGTATTCCTCGATGCGCTGTTCGACCTCGTCGGGGAGCTTCGTGCCGCCACGGGCGAAGATCTTGATCCCGTTGTCGGGAGCTGGATTGTGGGATGCCGAGATCATCACGCCGAAGTCGGCGTCGATGTCGGCGATCAGAAACGCGGTCGCCGGGGTCGGGAGGACGCCTGCTTCGAGGACGTCGACGCCGGAGGACGCGAGGCCGGCCGCGACGGCGGCCGACAAGAACTCGCCGGAGATGCGCGGGTCGCGTGCGAGCACGGCGACGGGGCGCTTCCCGGCGGCGCGGCGGGCCTCAGCACTTCGGCCCTGCCCAAGCACCACTGCGGTGGCTTGGGCAAGGCCGAGAGCGAGATCCGCCGTCAGGTCGGCGTTCGCGAGGCCGCGAACGCCGTCAGTACCAAACAGCTGAGGCATGGAACAGTCGTCCGGGCGCGATTAGCGCTTCGAGAACTGAGGAGCCTTACGAGCCTTCTTGAGACCAGCCTTCTTGCGCTCCTTGACGCGAGCGTCACGGCTGAGGAAGCCGGCCTTCTTCAGGGTTGCGCGGTTGTTCTCTTCGTCGATCTGGTTGAGCGAACGAGCGATGCCGAGACGCAGCGCGCCGGCCTGACCCGAGGGGCCGCCACCGGAGATGCGAGCGATGACGTCGTAGCCGCCGGCCAGGTCGAGGACCGTGAACGGGTCGTTGATCAGCTGCTGGTGCAGCTTGTTGGGGAAGTAGTCCTCGAGCGTACGGCCGTTGACCGTGATGACGCCGGAGCCGGGGACGAGGCGCACGCGGGCGATGGCCTGCTTGCGACGGCCCACGGCTGCGCCGGGAACGCTCAGCACCGCGCGAGGCGCGGTGACAGCTGCTTCAGCAGGCGTCTCGGTCGAGTAGCTCTGCGGGGTTTCTTCGATGGAATCTGCGATCTTCGCCACTGTAGGAATCCTTTAATCTAGTCCGGCGCGCTTACTGGGCGACCTGGTCGAAGTTGAACGGCTTGGGCTGCTGAGCTGCGTGAGGGTGCTCGCTGCCGGTGTAGACCTTGAGCTTCTTGAGCTGGTTGGCGCCGAGGGTGTTCTTCGGCAGCATGCCGCGGATCGCCTTTTCGACGGCGCGAACCGGGTTCTTCTCGAGGAGTTCGGAGTAGGTCACAGCCGTGAGGCCGCCCGGGTAACCGGAGTGACGGTATGCCTTCTTCTGCTCGGCCTTGGAGCCGGTCAGTGCCACCTTGTCCGCGTTGACGATGATGACGAAGTCACCCATGTCCATGTGCGGTGCGAAGGTGGGCTTGTGCTTGCCGCGCAGGAGCGCTGCAGCGTGGCTGGCCAAACGGCCGAGAACCACATCGGTGGCGTCGATGACAACCCAGTCGTGCTGGATTTCACTGGCCTTCGGGGAATAGGTGCGCGTCACAATAGTGCTGCTTTCTGATCGGAGTTGGTTGTCCGTGAATCCCGCTCCGTTGGGTGTTCCGAGGGGAACGCCCGAGGTGGAGGGCTCAACTTCGGGTACCGCACCGCAGAAGGCGCAGGCACCAACGAGCAAGCCTACGCGATAGGTGCCCCACAGTCAATCTCGTGTCACAGCTCAGAGCGCACGCCTCGCGCGCGTCTCCGAAGCACGGACGGACAGGAGGCCCGGCTCCGGGTACCCGACCTCGGTCATCGTGAGCCCACGGGCAGGCATCACCTTGAAGTCCGTGGTCCGCGATCCGCCGTCGCGCAGGTGGGCGAGGTAGGACTCGTCGACCTTGCCCTCCGCGACCGCGACGCACGCGCCCACGAGCGAGCGGACCATGCTGTGACAGAACGCGTCTGCCTGGAGCGATGCGACGAGGACCCCGCGTTCATCGCGTCCCCAGACGAACCGTTCGAGCGTCCGGATCGTGGTCGCACCCGGCCGAGGCTTGCAGTACGCGGCGAAGTCGTGGAGCCCGACGAGCTGGGCCGCCGCGTCGTTCAGCCGGTCGGGGTCGAGCGTGGTCGAGACCCAGGTCGTGAACCGCCGCTGCGCGGGGTCCTTCGCCGAGACCTCGTCGGCAAGCCGGTAACGGTACCGCCGCCAGACGGCGGAGAAGCGCGCGTCGAATCCGTCCGGCGACGGCGTCGCGCGATGCACGACGACATCGCGGTACATGCCGAGGTAGCCGTTGATGCGACGAGCCAGCATCTCCCCCACCGACTCCTTGAAGTCCGTGACGGGCACGCCCTCTCCCTCGACCAGACGGCGCTCGTGCCGGCGGGCGAGCTTCACGAGCTGCTCGTCGGTGAGGTCGATGTGTGCCACCTGGCCTTCGGCGTGCACGCCGGCATCGGTCCGCCCCGCGACCACGAGCCGCGGAGGCTCCCCCGTTCGGCTCAGCATGCGCGCGAACGCCTCCTCGAGGACGCCCTGCACGGTCCGCAGGCCGGGCTGGATGGCCCACCCCGCGAAGTCCGTGCCGTCGTACGCGAGGTCGAGCGTGAAACGATGCGTGCCGGAATGGATCGGAATCGGCTCAGTACTCACGGACGAAGGAGACTTCCCGGTGCGTCGCCTGGAATCCGATGCGCTCGTACAGGCCGAGCGCTCCCGTGGGGCTCTCCGTGTCGACCTCGAGCGTGGCGCGCTCGTACCCGGCGGCCTGCTGACGACGCAGCGCCTCGGACAGCATCACCGGCGCGAGCCGTTTGCCGCGAGCCGACCGGACGATTCCGACGAGCGCGATGTAGCCGCCCGAGAAGCCCTGGGCGGCCCAGTCCTCCTCATCGACCTCGGTCAGCACGAACCCGACGACCTCGTCCGACTCGTCGACGGCGATGACCGACAGATCGTTGCGGAAGCGGGGCCCGCCGACGAACTGCTCCCACTGCGTGCTGGGCGTCGCGAGACTCCCCCAGTGATCACGGAACGAGTCGTTGCGGGCGAGCCTCGTGCGGTCGGAGTACTCGGGCGAGTAGCCGATGACGCGGATGCCCTCCGGCAGGGGAAGTTCGGGGATCGCATCCGCGAGCACCCGCTCCATCATCGTGAAGTACCGCGCAGCGCTGAAACCCGCGCGTTCGAAGAGCCGAACGGCCGCAGTGTTGCGCTCCTGCGCGTAGGACATCGACCAGCCGGGCAGATCCACGTCGAACGAGGCGAGCTGCTGCAGCGAACGGGCTTCCTCCCACGCCAGCAGGACCCGTCCGATGCCGCGCCCGCGCCATGCCGGGTGGACTCCCCCGCCGAGGTGGGACTGGATGCGCGTCGTGTGGTCGGGGTGCAGCGAGACCTCTCCGTGCGCGATCAGGACGCCGTCGGCCGCGAAGCCGAGCATGCTGTCCACCGCCATGTCGATGGCGGGGTTGTCGAACTCGTCCGCGACGTCTTCTCGGCTCGGGATCTGCTCCGGATGATCGATGGCGGACATCGCACGGTGGAGAGCGAGCAGCGCATCGATGTCCGCGACCGTCGCCGGACGCCATTCCGCGACGTCCGGATGGGTCGGCGGCGTCACTTCCGCGGGTGCCGGGACGCGCTCGTGCAGGGTGCCGATGTGCTCACTCATGCTTCCAGCCTAGGCCACCGGCCGCGCAGGATCCTGGGCAGGATACAGCGGAGGAGACGGTCCTCTGTGCACGACGAAGCCCCGCCGTCCAGTGGACGACGGGGCTTCGTGCGGGTGGTGCTGAGTGCTACTTGGCTTCTGCTTCCGCAGCTTCCGGCGCCTCGTCTGCAGCGTCGACCGCGGCAGCATCGGTGTCGGTCGCCTCGACTGCCGCAGCAGCCTCGGTTTCGGCCTCAGCCTCGACGGGAGCTTCGGCAACGGGCTCCTCGACGGGAGCAGCGTGCTTCGCAGCAGCCTTGGCCGGCTTGGCCTTCGGCGTGACGGGCTCGAGAACGAGCTCGATCACTGCCATCGGCGCGTTGTCGCCCTTGCGGTAACCGGTCTTGATGATGCGCGTGTAGCCGCCCTGACGGTCGGCGACGAGGGGCGCGATCTCCGTGAAGAGCTCGTGCACGACGCTCTTGTCGGTGATGGTCGCAAGCACCCGACGACGAGCGTGCAGGTCGCCACGCTTCGCGAAGGTGATCAGACGCTCAGCCAGCGGGCGGAGGCGCTTGGCCTTCGTCTCGGTGGTCTGGATGCGCTTGTGCGTGAACAGCGCGGCCGCCAGGTTGGCGAGCAGCAGACGCTCGTGGGCTGGGCCGCCTCCGAGGCGGGGTCCCTTGGTGGGAGTAGGCATTGTTGTCTCTCTTCAGGTTGGAAGTCGTCAGTGTGGAACGCGGAACTGGATCAGACGGTTTCGTCGTCGTAGCCGCTGTAGAAGTGGGCGCCGTCGAACCCGGGAACCGAGTCCTTGAGCGAGAGTCCCATTTCGGTCAGCTTGTCGCGAACCTCATCCACCGACTTCTGGCCGAAGTTGCGGATGTTCATGAGCTGCGTCTCCGAGAGGGCGACGAGCTCACTGACGTTGTTGATGCCCTCGCGCTTCAGGCAGTTGTAGGAGCGCACGGACAGGTCGAGGTCCTCGATGGGGATCGAGAGCTCGCCGGGCAGGACTGCGTCGACCGGTGCGGGACCGATCTCGATGCCCTCAGCCGCGGTGTTCAGCTCGCGAGCCAGGCCGAACAGCTCGGTGAGCGTCCGTCCGGCGGATGCGATCGCGTCGCGCGGGGTGATGGCCGGCTTCGATTCCACGTCGACGACGAGGCGGTCGAAGTCCGTACGCTCACCGGCACGCGTGGCTTCCACGCGGTAGGTGACCTTGAGGACCGGCGAGTAGATCGAGTCGATCGGGATCTGACCGGCTTCGCTGAACTCGTTGCGGTTCTGCGTTGCCGAGACGTAACCGCGGCCGCGCTCGATCGTGAGCTCCAGCTCGAACTTCGCCTTGTCGTTGAGCGTGGCGATGACGAGCTCGGGGTTGTGCACCTCGACACCGGCCGGAGCCGAGATGTCCGCAGCCGTGACCTGGCCGGAGCCGGTCTTGCGCAGGTACGCCGTGATCGGCTCGTCGTGCTCGCTGGAGACGACGAGTCCCTTGATGTTCAGGATGATCTCGGTGACGTCTTCCTTCACACCGGGGATCGTGCTGAACTCGTGCAGCACGCCGTCGATGCGGATGCTGGTGACCGCTGCGCCCGGGATCGAGGAGAGCAGGGTGCGGCGGAGCGAGTTCCCGAGGGTGTATCCGAAGCCGGGTTCGAGCGGCTCGATGATGAACCGGCTGCGGAACTCCGAGATGTTTTCTTCGGTGAGCGTGGGACGCTGTGCAATCAGCACTATTGGTTCCTTTCGGCTAAGTGTCCGCTATATGACACTTGCGATGTCGAGGTATTGAGTTGTGTCCGCTGGGCCGCGACCTGGCCCCGTCGAATGGACGGGGCCAGATCGCGGATCACCGAAGGATCAGACGCGGCGACGCTTGGGCGGACGGCAACCGTTGTGAGCCTGGGGCGTCACATCGTTGATCGAACCGACCTCGAGGCCAGCGGCCTGAAGCGAACGGATTGCGGTCTCGCGGCCGGAGCCGGGTCCCTTGACGAACACGTCAACCTTCTTCATGCCGTGCTCCTGCGCCTGACGCGCGGCCGACTCGGCTGCGAGCTGTGCGGCGAACGGGGTCGACTTGCGCGAACCCTTGAAGCCGACGCCACCGGACGAAGCCCAGCTGATGACCGCACCAGTGGTGTCGGTGATCGAGACGATCGTGTTGTTGAACGTCGACTTGATGTGGGCCTGGCCCACGGCGATGTTCTTCTTTTCCTTCTTGCGCGGCTTCCGAACAGCCGTCTTTGGTGCTGCCATGATTTCTCCTGAATCCTTGAGGCGAGGCGACTAGGTCGAGACCTAGCGGGCCTTCTTCTTGCCGGCTACGGTGCGCTTCGGGCCCTTGCGGGTACGAGCGTTGGTCTTGGTGCGCTGACCGCGTACCGGCAGGCCACGGCGGTGACGGATGCCCTGGTACGAACCGATCTCGACCTTGCGGCGGATGTCGGCTGCAACCTCACGGCGGAGGTCACCTTCAACCTTGTAGTTGCCTTCGATGTAGTCGCGAAGTGCAAGCAACTGGTCGTCGGTGAGGTCCTTCACGCGGATGTCTCCGCTGATGGAGGTGTCGGCGAGGGTCTTGAGGGCCCTCGTGCGTCCAACACCGTAGATGTACGTCAGTGCAACTTCCACGCGCTTGTCGCGTGGGATGTCTACGCCGGCGAGACGTGCCATGGTGGCTTCTCCTAGGAGTGTGTGGAGGTGTGGAGCACTTCCGGTGCCCGGGCCTCCTGCCCGAGGTGTCCCGTTGCGCGCCCTACGGTGCGCAACGATCTGGAAGTGCCGTTGTGGTGTTCAGTGGTGCGGTGACGCAGGTGCTGCGATTAGCCCTGGCGCTGCTTGTGGCGCGGGTTCTCGCAGATCACCATGACGCGTCCGTTGCGACGGATGACCTTGCACTTGTCGCAGATCTTCTTGACGCTGGGCTTGACCTTCATAGTTCTCTCTTTTCGCTGTCGTCGTGCCTGACGCCCACGACCTGGGTCGTGGCGGCATGGCCGTTACTTACAGCACGCCCTACTTGTAGCGGTAAACGATCCGACCACGGGTCAGGTCGTAGGGGGTCAGTTCCACGATCACGCGGTCCTCCGGGAGGATGCGGATGTAGTGCTGACGCATTTTGCCCGAAATGTGGGCAAGTACCTTGTGGCCGTTGGTCAACTCAACACGAAACATCGCGTTGGGCAGAGCCTCTACCACTTGGCCCTCGATCTCGATGACGCCGTCTTTCTTGGCCATAGCCTCACTGTCGCTAAAGATTGGTTGTACTGGTCGTGCGGATGGATTGCGGTGCGAAGATCGGCAGCCTGAAGGCATGCAGAAAGCACCAAAGGTCAATCTTATGCTATGTTTCCGCGTTCCGCCAACTCGGGGCGCGTCGGATCCGCGACACGCCGACGCAGGTCCTGGCGTCGTGTCGGCCGCTCAATCGGTCCGGGCGAGCAACGCGTCGTTGAAGCGCCTCGTCAGCTCGGAGTGCAAGGGGCAGGGAACGCCGTCGAGTTCGGAGATCGGCGCGGCCAGACGCACGCTCGAGAGCAGCCAGATCCCGTCGGCCCTCGCGAGGTCGTCGGTCGTCAGCATCCGGTACGCGGTGGCGTCGCCTTCCGCTTCGAGGTGCTCGAAGAGCGCGAGCTGCGTCGTGCCGGCGAGGATGCCGCTCGAGGCGGGCGGGGTCGCGTACACGCCGTCGATGCGAGCGATGAGGGTCGACGTCGGCCCCTCGAGGACGTAGCCGTCGCTGCTCGTGAAGAGGATGTCGTCCGCTCCCCTGCGCTTCGCTTCTCGGATGGCCGCCATGTTGACCGCGTAGGAGAGCGTCTTCGCCCCCGCGAGCAGCCACGGTGACCGCTCCTGCACGTCACTCGCGTACCCGCGTTCGAGGAGGACGACGCGGACGCCGTGCTCACGCTCGGGGAATCCGCCGGACGACGGCACGCCAGCGATCCAGCCGGTGGGCTTGCCCGCGCCGTCGACGCCCCGGGTCAGGACGAGCTTGATCGAGCTCTGCCCTTCGGACGGGAGCCTGGCAGCAAGTGCGGCGATCGCGGCTCGCCACTGGGCGAGGTGCGGAGCCGGGAGGTCGAGGGCGGCGGCCGAGTTCGCGAGGCGCTCCACGTGCGCGTCGACCGACTGCGCGAACCCGTTCACGACGCCGAGGGTCTCGAAGACCCCGTCGCCGCGGGACGCACCGAGGTCGAAGACGCTCAGCGCGCCCGTGCCGTCCCCGGCATCGTGGATGGTCGCGAGCAGCTCGTCGTCCGGGACGGAAGCGTCGGCGGGCAGGACGTCGAGGAGGAGCACGATCGGGGTGGTCATCCTGCGACTCTACCCGCGTGCGCCATCACGCCGATGAACCAGACCGTCGTCCGTGTCTCCCGAACTCAGGCGATGGGGACGGGCGTCACGCCGAACGGTGCGAGTCCAGCGGCGCCGCCGTCGATCGCGGTGAGGACCCAGATGCCGCCGTCGTGCACGGCGACGCTGTGCTCCCAATGCGCGGAAGCCGAACCGTCGACCGTCGCGACGGCCCACTCGTCGTCCCGCGTGAACGTCTCCGGGTCACCGGCGACGACCATGGGTTCGATCGCCACGACGAGACCCGGCTTCACGTCCGGGCCCTTCTGACGGACCCGGTAGTTGAAGACGGGCGGAGCCTCGTGCATGGTCCGGCCGATGCCGTGACCGACGTAATCGGTGAGGATGCCGTACGTGCGTCCCTCCGGCGAATTCGCCTCGACGAAGTCCTCGACGGCGTCGCCGACCTCGTTCAGATGCTTCGCGACGGCGAGACGGGCGATGCCGGCCCAGAGCGAGCCCTCGGTCACGGACGAGAGATGCTCCCGCTCCGCGATCAGTTCCGGGCGGGCGGCGTCCGGCACGACGATTGTCATCGCGGAGTCGCCGTTCCAGCCGTCTATCTCCGCACCGCTGTCGATCGAGACGATGTCGCCGGCTTCGAGCGGACGGTCGTCCGGGATGCCGTGGACGACGTCGTCGTTGACCGACGCGCAGATCGTGTGACGGTACCCGGGGACGAGCTTGAAGTTCGAGTGGCCGCCGAGCGCGACGATGGCAGCTTCCGCGACCCGGTCGAGCTCGAGCGTCGTGACGCCGGGGGCGATGACGGCGCGGACCGCGTCGAGGGACGCCGCGGTCGCGAGACCGGGCGCCACCATCGCGCGCATCTGCTCAGCCGTCTTGTAGATCGACGGCTTGCGGAACATGCCCACGTCAGGCCGAGACGACGACGATGCCGCGAGCGGCGAGTGCTTCGTCGACGCGAGCGGTGACGTCGTCGACGGCGCCGAGGCCGTCGACGGCGGAGACGAGGCCGCGTTCGCTGAACAGGGCGATCAGCGGAGCCGTCTCGTGCTCGTAGACGTCGAGACGGTGACGGATGACCTCTTCCGTGTCATCCGCTCGACCCTGGTCGGCAGCACGCTTCAGCAGGCGGGCGACGACCTCGTCGGTGTCCGCGACGAGCTGGACGACGGCGTCGAGGCGGTTGCCCTCAGCCGCGAGCAGCGCGTCGAGCGCGTCCACCTGGTCCGTCGTGCGCGGGTAGCCGTCGAGCAGGAACCCGTCGACGGCATCCGGCTGCGAGAGGCGATCGCGGACGATCTCGTTCGTGAGGGAGTCGGGCACGTAGCCGCCCTCGCTCACGATCGCCTGCACCTGCTTGCCGAGATCCGTTCCCTCCTTGATGTTCGCCCGGAAGATGTCTCCGGTCGAGATCGCGGGGATGCCGAACCGCTCGGCGAGCACGGCGGCCTGCGTGCCCTTGCCTGCGCCGGGCGGACCGACGATCAGGAGACGGGGCTTCCGACCGAGCGGGGAGACGTCGTTCTGGACGTCCCCCTGCTGCGTGGTCATCGGAGCAGTCCTTCGTAGTGACGCTGCTGCAGCTGCGAGTCGATCTGCTTGACGGTCTCGAGACCCACACCGACGATGATGAGGATCGAAGCGCCGCCGAACGGGAAGTTCGCATTCGCCCCGACGAGGGCGAGCGCCACAAGGGGCAGCAACGCGATCAGACCGAGGTAGATCGAGCCGGGCAGGGTGACGCGCGTGAGCACGTAGTCGAGGTACTCGGCGGTCGGGCGTCCGGCACGGATGCCGGGGATGAAGCCGCCGTACTTCTTCATGTTGTCGGCCACTTCTTCAGGGTTGAAGGTGATGGCGACGTAGAAGTACGTGAACCCGACGATGAGCAGGAAGTACATCAGCATGTAGAGCGGGTGGTCGCCCTTGGTGAGGTACTGCTGGATCCAGAGGACCCACGGAGCCGGAGAACCGGTCGCCGGCTGGTTGAACTGCGCGATGAGCGCAGGAAGGTACAGGATCGACGACGCGAAGATCACGGGCACCACACCGGCCATGTTGACCTTGATGGGGATGTACGTGTTGTTGCCGCCGTAGGTACGCCTGCCGACCATGCGCTTCGCGTACTGAACAGGGATGCGACGTTGCGACTGTTCGACGAAGACGACCAGGCCCACGATGACGAGGCCGACTGCCAGGACGAGGAGGAAGACCTCCGGGCCCTTCGCGGTCCAGATGGCGCCGAGCGAACCGGGGAAGGTCGCTGCGATGGACGTGAAGATGAGGAGCGACATGCCGTTGCCGACGCCGCGCTCGGTGACGAGCTCAGCCATCCACATGACGAGACCGGTGCCGGCCGTCATCGTGATGACCATGAGGAGCATGCCGTACCAGGTGCCGCCCTGAGCGGTGATCAGGTCGGCACAGACGCCGCCCTGGTTGCCGAACAGTGCGCCGCTCTTGGCGACGGTGATGAGCGTGGTCGACTGGAGCACGCCCAGGAAGATGGTGAGGTACCGCGTGTACTGCGTGAGGCGAGCCTGACCGGACTGGCCTTCCTTGTGCAGCGTCTCGAAGTGAGGGATGACCACGCGCAAGAGCTGCACGATGATCGACGCGGTGATGTAGGGCATGATGCCCAGCGCGAAGATGGAGAGCTGGAGCAGCGCACCACCACTGAACAGGTTGACGAGCTCGTACAACCCGGAGGTGCTCGACTGCTGGTTCGCGAGACACTGCTGCACGTTCGGGAAGTTCACGAACGGCGCGGGAATGAACGAACCCAGCCGGTAGATGGCGATGATCCCGAGGGTGAACCCGATCTTCCGACGAAGGTCAGGTGTACGGAAGATCCGCCCGATGGCGCTGAACAAAAAGTGCCTCCTGTGAGATGTTGCAAGGTCGGCCCGGGTGGCCGGCGAAAGCCGACCACCCGGGTGTGCTCCTGTGCGGAGCCGGCCCGGAGGCTACTTGACGGAGCCTCCAGCTGCCACGATCTTCTGCTCTGCTGAGCCCGAGACCTTGTCAACTGCAACAGTCAGCTTAACCGCAATGTCACCGTTTCCGAGAACCTTGACCTTCTCGTTCTTCCGGACGGCACCCTTGGCGACGAGATCACCGATGGTGACGTCACCACCCTTGGGGTACAGCTCGGCGAGCTTCTCGAGGTTGACGACCTGGTACTCGACCCGGAACGGGTTCTTGAACCCACGGAGCTTCGGGGTGCGCATGTGCAGAGGCATCTGCCCACCCTCGAAGCCGACGCGGACGCTGTAACGCGCCTTCGTACCCTTGGTTCCACGGCCGGCGGTCTTACCCTTGGACGCTTCACCACGGCCCACACGGGTGCGGTCCTTCTTCGCGCCGGCAGCCGGGCGGAGGTGGTGCACCTTGAGGACCTGCTCGCGCTTGGGCGCGTCTTCGGTCTTCTTGGCCTTCGGAGCTGCCTTGGCGGCAGCCTTCGGGGCCTTCTCGGCGCTCTCAGCGGTGTCGGCCTTCGCCGACGCCTTGGGAGCGGCCTTCGTTGCCTTTGCAGCCGCAGGCGCCTTGTCAGCAGCCTTGGCGGTGCTCTTCGGGGCGGTCTCCTCGGCCGAGGTTTCCTTCTTTTCAGCCATTAGTCGATCTCCTCAACCTTTACCAGGTGAGCAACAGTGTTCACATAGCCACGGTTCTGCGAGTTGTCCTCACGGACGACCACATCACCGATGCGCTTGAGACCCAGGCTGCGAAGCGTGTCGCGCTGGTTCTGCTTCTCACTAATCTTCGACTTGATCTGCGTGACCTTCAGGCGCGCGGCCATCAAGCACCTACCTTCGCTGCGGCTGCCTTGACAGCCTCTGCTTCGGCACGCAGCAGACGGGCCGGAGCGACCCTGTCGAACTCGAGACCACGACGGGCTGCAACGGCGCGAGGTTCCTCGAGCTGCTTCAGTGCCGTCACGGTGGCGTGCACAATGTTGATCGTGTTGGACGAACCGAGCGACTTGCTCAGGACGTCGTGGATGCCAGCGCACTCCAGCACGGCGCGAACCGGACCACCGGCGATAACACCGGTACCGGCAGCTGCCGGACGCAGGAGGACGACGCCGGCTGCGGCCTCACCCTGGGTGGGGTGCGGGATCGTCGAACCGACGCGGGGGACGCGGAAGAAGTTCTTCTTCGCCTCCTCGACGCCCTTCGAGATCGCGAGAGGCACTTCGCGGGCCTTGCCGTATCCGACGCCGACGAGACCGTTGCCGTCACCGACGACGACGAGAGCGGTGAAGCTGAAGCGACGACCACCCTTCACCACCTTCGACACACGGTTGATGGTCACGACGCGCTCGAGGAACTGGCTCTTCTCGCTGTCGCGGCTTCCGCGATCGCTGTTGGGGTTGCGCTCGCGACCGCCACGGCGTGCTTCGCGAGGCTCACGGTCAGCCGTGGGCTCTGCAGCAGCAGTCGTTGCGGGCGCAGTTTCTGCGACAGCCGTTTCGGCCACCTTCTGCTCCTTGTTGTCTTCGCTCACAGGTTCAATCCGCCCTCTCGAGCACCATCGGCAATGGCCGCCACGCGACCCGCGTACCGGTTGCCTCCACGGTCAAAAACGACATCTTCGATGCCAGCTGCCTTCGCACGCTCGGCGATGAGTTCGCCGACCTTGCGGGACTTGGCGGTCTTGTCGCCTTCGAAGGTCCGGAGGTCGCTCTCCATGGTGGAAGCCGAGACGAGGGTGTGACCCTTGCTGTCATCGACGACCTGCACGAAGACGTGACGAGCCGAACGGTTCACGACGAGGCGCGGACGAACCGCGGTGCCCTCGACCTTTTTGCGCAGACGCAGGTGACGGCGGCCACGTGCGGCAGTCTTAGTTGGACGAGCCATGCTTACTTACCAGCCTTTCCGGCCTTGCGACGAACGACCTCGCCGGCGTAGCGCACACCCTTGCCC
This sequence comes from Plantibacter lichenum, assembly GCF_050587525.1. Classification (NCBI taxonomy): domain Bacteria; kingdom Bacillati; phylum Actinomycetota; class Actinomycetes; order Micrococcales; family Microbacteriaceae; genus Plantibacter; species Plantibacter lichenum. The sequence goes on from NZ_JBOBFT010000007.1 coordinate 190,165, forward strand.
TTGTAGGGCTCAGGCTTGCGAATCTTGCGGATGTTGGCAGCAACTTCACCGACGGCCTGCTTGTCGATGCCGGAGACGGTGAGCTTGTTGTTGCCTTCGACCGTGAGGGTGATGCCGACGGGCGGCTCAACGGTCACGGGGTGCGAGAAGCCCAGGGCGAACTCGACCGAGGTGCCCTTCTGAGCAACGCGGTAACCGGTGCCGACGACCTCGAGGCCCTTCGTGTAGCCCTGCGTCACACCGATGATCTGGTTGGCGAGGAGCGTACGCGTGAGGCCGTGGAGCGAACGCGAGTTGCGCTCGTCGTCGGGACGGGTCACGAGGATCTGGTTGTCCTCGAGCTTGACCTCGATGGGGTTCGCAACGGTGAGCGACAGCTCACCCTTGGGGCCCTTGACCGAAACGGACTGGCCGTTCACGTCGATGGTCACGCCTGCGGGGACGTCGATGGGAAGTCTTCCAATACGAGACATGACTGGCTACCACACGTAGGCGAGGACTTCCCCACCCACGCCCTTCTTCTCGGCCTGGCGGTCCGTGAGGAGGCCGCTGGAGGTGGACAAGATCGCGACGCCAAGGCCACCGAGGACCTTGGGGATCTCGGAGGACTTCGAGTACACCCGGAGACCGGGCTTGGAAACGCGCTTGATACCGGCGATCGAGCGCTCGCGGTTCGGTCCGAACTTGAGGCTCAGCGTGAGCGTCTGTCCGACCGGAGCTTCGCTGATCTCCCAGGCGGCGATGTAGCCCTCCGCCTTGAGGATCTCGGCGATGTTCACCTTGAGCTTCGAGTGGGGCATTGACACGGTGTCGTGGTGCGCCGAGTTCGCGTTGCGCAGTCTGGTCAGCATGTCTGCGACCGGATCTGTCATGGTCATGTCGTGTAGTTCCTTTGTTCACCAGGTTTCGACATCCTGTGCAAGGGTGCCGACCTGTGGTGGTTGAACCGACGCCGCGAAGCTCGCGGAGCCGGATGGTGCCCGGTCCTCGGTTTCCCGAGGACCGGACGGGCCGTGCTGATTTTACAGGGTTTACTGCGGGTCGGCCGACTTGAAGGGGAAGCCGAGCTGCTTGAGCAGCGCGCGACCCTCTTCGTCAGTCTTCGCCGTGGTGACGACAGTGATGTCGAAACCGCGGACGCGGTCGATCTTGTCCTGATCGATCTCGTGGAACACTGACTGCTCCTGGAGACCGAAGGTGTAGTTGCCGTTGCCGTCGAACTGCTTGTCCGAGAGACCGCGGAAGTCGCGGATACGGGGCAGTGCGAGGTTGATCAGGCGGTCCAGGAACTCCCAGGCGCGGTCGCCACGAAGCGTGACGTGAGCGCCGATGGGCTGGCCCTCGCGCAGCTTGAACTGTGCGATCGACTTGCGAGCCTTGGTGACGAGCGGCTTCTGACCGGTGATCTTGGTGAGGTCTGCAACAGCGCCGTCGATGACTTTGCTGTCGCGGGCGGCCTCGCCGACACCGGTGTTCACAACGACCTTCACGAGACCGGGCACCTGGTGCACGTTCGTGAAGCCGAAGTCCTTCTGCAGCTGCGGAAGGATCTCAGCGCGGTACTTGAGCTTGAGACGGGGCTGGATTTTGCCAGTTCCCACTTCAGTGTTCGTCATTAGAGGTCCTTACCTGACTTCTTTGCGTAGCGAACGCGGACCGTCTTGGAGACGCCGTCCTTCACAACTTCTTCGACACGGTGTCCGACACGCGTCGGACCCTTGGTCTCCGGGTCGACGAGTGCGACGTTGGAGATGTGGATCGAGGCCTCGACGGTTTCGATGCCGCCGGTCTTCGTTCCACGCTGGGTCTGGCCGACCTTCGTGTGCTTCGTGATGAAGTTGACTCCCTCGACGATCACACGGTTGCGGTCTGCCAGGACCTCGATGACCCGACCCTGCTTGCCGCGGTAACCACCGCGGTCCTGCTTCGGGCCGGAGACGACCTGCACGAGGTCGCCCTTCTTGATCTTTGCCATGACTAAATAACCTCCGGCGCCAGCGAGACGATCTTCATGAACTTCTTGTCGCGAAGTTCACGACCGACCGGCCCGAAGATACGGGTACCACGGGGGTCCCCGTCCGCCTTCAGGATCACTGCCGCGTTCTCGTCGAACTTGATGTACGAACCGTCGGGACGACGGGTCTGCTTGCGAGTGCGAACGATGACCGCCTTGACGACGTCACCCTTCTTCACGTTGCCACCGGGGATCGCGTCCTTGACGGTCGCGACGATGGTGTCGCCGAGGCCGGCGTACCGGCGGCCGGAGCCACCGAGCACCCGGATGGTGAGGAGTTCCTTGGCGCCGGTGTTGTCGGCGACCTTGACTCTAGATTCCTGCTGAAGCATTCTTCACTCTTCCTGAATACGAAAGTAGGCGGGGCCTACTTGGCCTTCTCGAGGATCTCGACGAGGCGCCAGCGCTTGGTAGCGCTCGTGGGGCGGGTCTCGCTGATGAGGACGAGGTCGCCGATGCCGGCGGAGTTCGTCTCATCGTGAGCCTTCACCTTGGAGGTGCGGCGGATGACCTTGCCGTAGAGCGGGTGCTTCACGCGGTCTTCGACCTCGACGACGATGGTCTTGTCCATCTTGTCGCTGGTCACGAGACCACGGCGGGTCTTGCGGTAGCCGCGAGCCGAGACGTCCTTGACGTCGTGCTCAGACGACTGGTGGCCTTCAGCGGCCTTGTCGGTGGCGGTAGCCATGTCTAGGCCTCCTTCGTGTCGGTCTCGGAAGCTTCAGCGGCAGCGTCGTCCGTGGACTTCGGTGCAGCCTTGGCCTTCTTGGGCTTCTTCGCAGGCGTGGCCTCGACGACCTCGACGGTCGGCGTGGCACGAATGCCGAGCTCGCGCTCACGGATGACCGTGTAGATGCGAGCGATGTCGCGCTTCACGGCGCGAAGACGGCCGTGGTTCTCGAGCTGCCCCGTTGCGGACTGGAAGCGCAGGTTGAACAGCTCTTCCTTGGCCTTGCGGAGCTCCTCGAGGAGCCGCGGGTTTTCAAAGGTGTCGAGCTCGATTGGGGTGAGCTCCTTGGATCCGATCGCCATTATGCGTCGCCCTCCTCGCGCTTGATGATGCGTGCCTTGAGGGGCAGCTTGTGGATTGCGCGGGTGAGCGCTTCGCGGGCCAGGGTCTCATCGACACCGGCGACCTCGAACAGCACACGACCCGGCTTGACGTTCGCGACCCACCACTCGGGTGAACCCTTACCGGAACCCATGCGGGTTTCGGCGGGCTTCTTGGTCAACGGACGGTCAGGGTAGATGTTGATCCACACCTTGCCGCCGCGCTTGATGTGACGCGTCATGGCGATACGAGCGGACTCGATCTGACGGTTCGTCACGTACGCGGGGCTGAGTGCCTGGATGCCGTACTCGCCGAACGACACCTTGGTGCCACCGGTTGCCTGGCCGCTGCGACCGGGGTGGTGCTGCTTCCGGTGCTTGACTTTACGTGGAATCAACATGGTTATGCCTCAACTCCTGCTGCGGCCGGTGCCTCGGCAGCTGCCTTGGGGGCAGTGCTCGGACCGGCATTGCGACGGGGACGATCTCCGCCGTCACGGCGCTCAGGCCGCGTCGACTTCTGGTTTGCCTGCTCGCGAGCAAGCTCCTTGTTGGTGATGTCGCCCTTGTAGATCCAGACCTTCACGCCGATGCGGCCGAAGGTGGTCTTCGCCTCGTAGAAGCCGTAGTCGATGTTCGCGCGGAGCGTGTGCAGCGGCACACGGCCTTCGCGGTAGAACTCCGAACGGCTCATCTCGGCGCCGCCGAGGCGGCCGGAGACCTGAATACGGACACCCTTGACAGCGGGGGTGCGCTGGGCGCCCTGCAGGCCCTTGCGCATCGCGCGGCGGAAGGCCACACGTGCGGAGAGCTGCTCGGCGATGCCCTGAGCGACGAGCTGAGCGTCTGCCTCGGGGTTCTTCACCTCGAGGATGTTCAGCTGGATCTGCTTGCTCGTGAGCTTCTCGAGGTCGGCGCGGATGCGCTCTGCCTCGGCGCCACGACGACCGATCACGATGCCCGGACGGGCGGTGTGGATGTCGACGCGGACGCGGTCACGGGTGCGCTCGATCTCGATGCGGCTGACGCCGGCACGGTCGAGCGAGGTCGCCAGCAGACGACGGATCTTCACGTCCTCAGCGACGAAGTCGCTGTAACGCTGACCCTTCTTCGTGCTGTCGGAGAACCAACGCGACACGTGGTCGGTGGTGATTCCCAGACGGAAGCCGTATGGATTGACTTTCTGACCCATTACTTGCTCACCTTCTTGGATGCCTTGGCAGCGACCTTGGCCTCATCGGGCGTCGAGAGCTCGACGGTGATGTGGCTGGTGCGCTTGAGGATGCGGAACGCGCGGCCCTGTGCACGCGGACGGAAACGCTTGAGGGTGGTTCCCTCATCGACGTACACGTTCGAGATGAACAGGTCCTGCTCGTCCAGGAACAGGTTGTCCTTGTCGGCCGTGACGCGAGCGTTCGCGATGGCCGAAGCAACCAGCTTGTAAATGGGCTCGCTTGCCGTCTGCGGCGCGAACTTCAGGATGGCCAAAGCCTCCTGAGCCTGCTTGCCGCGGATGAGTGCGACGACACGACGGGCCTTCTGGGGGGTGACGCGGATGTGTCGCACGCGGGCGATCGACTCCACCATTTCTCTTCCTCCTTCACGTCACCGCGTTAGCGGCGACGGCCCTTCTTGTCGTCCTTCACGTGGCCACGGAAGGTGCGGGTGGGGGCGAACTCGCCCAGCTTGTGCCCAACCATGGTTTCGGTGACGAACACCGGGATGTGCTTCCGACCGTCGTGCACCGCGATGGTGTGTCCCAGCATGGCGGGGATGATCATCGAGCGGCGCGACCAGGTCTTGATCACGTTCTTGTTGTTGGCCTCGTTCGCGGTGACAACCTTGCGGAGCAGGTGGTCGTCGACGAAGGGGCCCTTCTTGAGACTGCGTGGCATCTTCTCTTACTCCTACTTGCGCTTCTTGCCGGCGGTCCGACGACGAACGATGAGCTTGTCGCTTTCCTTGTTCGGGTGACGCGTGCGGCCTTCTTTCTGGCCCCACGGGCTGACCGGGTGACGTCCACCGGAGGTCTTGCCCTCACCACCACCGTGCGGGTGGTCGACAGGGTTCATGGCGACACCACGGACGGTCGGGCGGACGCCCAACCAACGCTTGCGTCCGGCCTTGCCCCAGTTGATGTTCGACTGCTCGGCGTTGCCGACCTCGCCGATCGTGGCGCGGCAGCGGATGTCGACGTTGCGGATTTCACCCGACGGCAGACGGAGCTGCGCGTAGGGGCCGTCCTTGGCGACGAGACGAACCGATGCACCGGCGGAACGGGCCATCTTGGCGCCGCCGCCCGGCTTCAGCTCGATCGCGTGGATGACCGTACCGGTGGGGATGTTCTTCAACGGCAGGTTGTTGCCCGGCTTGATGTCCGCGCTCGCGCCCGATTCGACGATGTCGCCCTGGCTGAGCTTGTTCGGAGCGATGATGTAGCGCTTGGTGCCGTCCACGAAGTGGAGCAGCGCGATACGTGCCGTGCGGTTGGGGTCGTACTCGATGTGAGCGACGCGGGCGTTGACGCCGTCCTTGTCATTGCGACGGAAGTCGATGACACGGTACTGGCGCTTGTGGCCACCACCGATGTGACGGGTCGTGATGCGGCCCTGGTTGTTGCGACCACCGGTCTTCGACAGCGGACGAAGCAGTGACTTCTCCGGGGTCGAACGAGTGATCTCCGCGAAGTCCGCGACAGACGAACCGCGACGACCAGGGGTCGTGGGCTTGTACTTACGAATAGCCATTTCTTATTCCTCTTCGTTCCCGGCCGTCTTAGCCAACAGCCGTGAAGATGTCGATGGCACCGGACTTGAGCGTGACGATCGCGCGCTTGGTGTCCTTGCGCTTCCCGGCACCGAACTTCGTACGGCGGGTCTTGCCCTGACGGTTCAGGGTGTTGACGGAGGCAACCTCCACGCTGAAGATCTTCTCGATCGCGAGCTTGATCTCAGTCTTGTTCGAGCGGGGGTCCACCAGGAAGGTGTACTTTCCCTCATCGATCAGGCTGTAGCTCTTCTCGGAGACGACCGGAGCGATGATGACGTCGCGCGGGTCCTTGTTGATCGCGGTCATGCCGAGACCTCCTCGGTTGCGGCCTTGACGCCGGACTTGCTGGCGACGAATGCCTCGAAGGCGGCCTTGGTGAAGACGATGTCGTCGGAGACGAGCACGTCGTATGCGTTCAGCTGGTCGAAGTTCAGCACGTGCACGTTCGCGAGGTTGCGAAGGCTGAGACGGCTGAGCTCGTCGGTGCGCTCGAGGACGATGAGGACGTGCTTCGAGGAAGCGACGGTCGTCAGGTACTCGGAAGCAGCCTTGGTCGACGGCTTGTCAGCCACCGAGAACGAGTCCACGACGTGGAGACGGCTGCCGCGGGCGCGGTCCGAGAGGGCGCCGCGCAGTGCTGCCGCGATCATCTTCTTGGGGGTGCGCTGCGAGTAGTCGCGAGGAGTCGGTCCGTGGACGATGCCACCACCGGTCATCTGAGGAGCGCGGATGGAGCCCTGACGAGCGTTACCGGTGCCCTTCTGCTTGAACGGCTTGCGGCCTGCACCGGAGACCTCACCACGACGCTTGGTCTTGTGAGTGCCCTGGCGAGCTGCTGCGAGCTGCGCAACGACCACCTGGTGGATGAGCGGGATGTTGGTCTGAACGTCGAACACCTCTGCGGGAAGTTCGACCGTGCCGGCCTTCTTGCCCTTGGTGTCGAGCACGTCGAGAGTAGCGGTAGCCATGAAACTACGCTCCCTTCACTGCGGTGCGAACGAATACGATGCGGCCACGAGCGCCGGGAACGGCGCCCTTGACCAGCAGCAGGCCCTTTTCGGCGTCGATCGCGTGAACGCGGAGGTTCAGCACGGTGACGCGCTCGCCGCCCATACGACCGGCCATGCGCATGCCCTTGAAGACACGGCTCGGGGTCGAGGAGGCGCCGATGGAGCCCGGCTTGCGGTGGTTGCGGTGAGCACCGTGAGAGGCGCCCGTTCCCTTGAAGTTGTGACGCTTCATAACACCGGCGAAGCCCTTGCCCTTTGAAGTGCCGACGACGTCGACCTTCTGGCCGGCTTCGAAGACGCCGTCAACGGAGAGTTCCTGACCGAGTGAGTAGTCGGAAGCGTCCGCGGTGCGGATCTCGGTGACGTGGCGGCGAGGCGTGACGCCTGCCTTCTCGAAGTGGCCCGCGTCAGGCTTGCTGACCTTGCGGGGGTCGATCTGGCCGTAGGCGATCTGGACGGCGTCGTAGCCGTCGACCTCGGGCGTGCGCACCTGGGTGACGACGTTCGGGGTGATCTCGATCACGGTGACGGGAACAAGCTTGTTGTTCTCGTCCCACACCTGAGTCATGCCGAGCTTCGTGCCGAGCAGACCCTTGCTGGTCTTGTCAGTAGTAGACATATTAATTCGTGTCCCCTATCCGGCTCAGAGCTTGATCTCGATGTTGACGTCCGCAGGCAGGTCGAGACGCATGAGCGAGTCGACGGCCTTCGGGGTCGGGTCGATGATGTCGATCAGACGCTTGTGGGTGCGCATTTCGAAGTGCTCCCGGCTGTCCTTGTACTTGTGAGGAGAACGGATCACGCAGACCACGTTCTTCTCCGTCGGCAGCGGCACGGGGCCGACGACCGTTGCACCCGCGCGGGTGACTGTGTCGACGATCTTGCGCGCCGAGGTGTCGATGACCTCGTGGTCGTACGACTTAAGTCGAATGCGGATCTTCTGTCCCGCCATGTGTGACTCACTCTCTGTCTAGCGTCTTACGAATCTCTTCGCATTGGACGCGCTTCATGCGTTTTGCAACGGTCTGTTGCTCCACGCCATTGGCACTACTGCTGTCGCACCACTGTTCTTCTGTCAAAGACCATGCCTCGCGCGGATCACCGCTTACGCCGTGGGTTCCGTTCGACCGTCATGGTCTTCATTCCGCTGCATCTCGGCTTGTGGCCGGTGACCGGACGCGGACGCGCGTGAGCGCGAACCATGTCGTGGTGTGTTGATGAGTGGATGTTCTGCTACCCGCGACCTAGGCTCCATACCCTGATGCGTCGCCGCACCCGATATCTCCTATGTACTGCCTGGCAGTGATCCGGCAGAGCGCGCAAGACGCACTCGTTCGGAATACTGAACTGGACTAGTCTGCCACGGATCCAGTGTGCATGCAACCCGGGCGTGTCGCGCCTCGCGCACCCCCAGCCCCCTGCCAGTTTCGCCCCCTGTCCACCCAGCCCTCCCCCTCCCCCAAACCTCCGTTTTCGTGCAATATGTGCCCTCGAAAACGGCCGTATTGCACGAAAACGGAGGTTTGGGGTCGTCAGGCCAGACCGCGCAGAGGCGAGCTCAGACCGGTTGGGATTCCGACGCCCGCCAAGCGTCTCCGGAGATCCTCCGGCGACATCGCGACTGACCAGTCCCAGCGCAGAAACGCGCGCGCTCGCATTCGCAACCAGTCCTCACGCTGCTTCTCCTCCCAAAGGACGTCCTCCGGCGTTCGCCCATGGAGCATCTCAGCACGCTTGTACTTCCCGCGGCCGTCGACCTCGCCGATCGTGTCGTACGCCTCAAAGTGGAAGTCGGTCCGGAACGTCCGCCCGTCTGGATGCCTCCACGCACGTTGCAGGACGGGGCGGGGCGCACCGATCCGAGAGAAGTTCACCCGGCTCACCGATTCTGCGACGGATTCCGCAGCTGCATCCGCGAACTCGATCGCGAGTCGGACTCGCCGGGCGCCACGGAACGGAGACCGCTGCTCCACCGACATCAGCAACTCTTCGACGGTCACCCACCCGAGCCTCAGCGCGTGATCGAGCATGGGAACGGAACGGACGAACGGCTCCGTGGCCGCGACGTCGACGAGTGTGCGCGCCAGACCGGTCACGGTCACTCCATCGATGACCTCCGGGTATGTGCCCTCGTATCCCGTGGCATGCCTTGTGACGCCGCTGACCCGGCGACCGGTCATCGATCGCTTGCAGGTGAGATGGACCTCAGCAGGCCAGGCGCCCGCAATGGGGAGCCGGTGCAACGCTGCCGAGGAGAGGTGCGACACCAAGGGCGTATTCGCTCGCCTGGTGCGCGCCACGGCATGGATGCGAGCGAGGTATCGTGCGTCGCGGTCCAGGGCTTCCCAGGTGGCGGTGTCGATGTACACCCCAGGACGCACACGGATCACGCTGCCTTGGACGGCCGCGCGCCTGAGCGTCGAATCGTCGCCGATGATCCGGGTCGTGTCACGGACGAATTTGAGTTGGCTTCCCACATCGATAGTCATCGGTCCATGCTCGCGACCTTGCGCCCGCTGCGGCGCCGCGTGTCCGAGACTGTGGAGCAACGACGGCCGGCCGCTCTCTGTGGAGGAGCCCCGACCGCCCCGAGACCTCCGTTTTCGTGCGAGACGGACGTTTTCGAGGGCACGTATTGCACGAAAACGGAGGTTTGGGGGCGGGCGGGCGGGTAGGCGAGGGCGGGTGGGCGGGGCCGAGGCGAGGCGGGGACGACGAAGGGCCCGGAGCGATGAACGCTCCGGGCCCTTGCTGTACAGCCGTCAGGCCGCGAAGGAACCTACTTGAGGACCTTCGTGACGGTGCCGGCGCCGACGGTACGGCCACCCTCGCGGATGGCGTAGCCGAGGCCCTCTTCCATGGCGATGGGCTGGATCAGCTCAACGGTCATTTCGGTGGTGTCGCCAGGCATGACCATCTCGGTGCCCTCGGGCAGCGTGATGACGCCGGTGACGTCGGTGGTACGGAAGTAGAACTGCGGACGGTAGTTCGCGTAGAACGGGTTGTGACGCCCACCCTCATCCTTGGACAGGATGTACGCGGTGCCCTCGAAGTTCGTGTGCGGCGTGACCGAACCCGGCTTGACGACGACCTGGCCACGCTCGACGTCTTCGCGCTTGGTGCCGCGAAGGAGCAGACCACAGTTCTCGCCGGCCCATGCCTCGTCGAGCTGCTTGTGGAACATCTCGATACCCGTGACGATGGTCTTCTGCGTCGGGCGGATGCCGACGATCTCGACCTCGGAGTTGATCGACAGCGTGCCACGCTCGGCGCGGCCCGTGACGACGGTTCCACGACCGGTGATCGTGAAGACGTCCTCGATCGGCATGAGGAAGGGCTTGTCCTTGTCGCGCACGGGGTCCGGGACGTTCTCGTCCACGGCGTCCATGAGGTCGAGGATGCTCTGCACCCACTTCTCGTCGCCTTCGAGAGCCTTGAGGCCGGAGACGCGCACAACCGGTGCGTCCTCGGCGAAGCCCTGCGAAGCGAGGAGCTCGGAGACCTCGAGCTCGACGAGCTCCAGGATTTCCTCGTCCTCGACCATGTCGGACTTGTTCAGCGCGACGAGCAGGTACGGAACGCCGACCTGCTTGGCGAGCAGAACGTGCTCACGGGTCTGAGCCATCGGGCCGTCAGTGGCGGCGACGACCAGGATCGCACCGTCCATCTGAGCTGCACCGGTGATCATGTTCTTGATGTAGTCAGCGTGACCCGGGGCGTCGACGTGCGCGTAGTGGCGCTTCGGCGTCTCGTACTCGACGTGCGAGATGTTGATCGTGATACCGCGCTGACGCTCTTCCGGCGCAGAGTCGATCGACGCGAAGTCGCGCTGAACGTTCGTTGCAGAAGGGTACTTGTCGGCAAGGACCTTGGAGATCGCTGCGGTGAGCGTGGTCTTGCCGTGGTCAACGTGACCGATCGTTCCGATGTTGACGTGCGGCTTGGTCCGCTCGAACTTGGCCTTAGCCACTGTGGGTCCTCCTCAGGACGTTGTGCAGAGCACCAGGGCACGATTCAGTGCCCGACACGCTGCAGGGATTTGTATTGATGTTACGCGATCCGGCTGGGTGTTCGCACACCCAACCGAACCGCAAGAAGGACCGAGTGACTACTCGCCCTTGTTCTTCTGGACGATCTCGTCGGCGACAGCCTTCGGGACCTCCGCGTAGCTCTCGAAGGTCATCGAGTACACGGCACGACCAGAGGTCTTCGACCGGAGGTCGCCGATGTATCCGAACATCTCCGAGAGGGGTACGTTGGCGCGGATCACCTTGACGCCCGAAGCATCCTCCATGGACTGGATCTGTCCACGACGGGAGTTCAGGTCACCGATGACGTCGCCCATGTACTCCTCAGGAGTACGGACCTCGACCGCCATGAGCGGTTCGAGGAGCACGGGGTTGGCCTTGCGCGCCGCTTCCTTGAAGCCCATGGAACCGGCGATCTTGAACGCCATCTCCGAGGAGTCGACGTCGTGCGCGGCACCATCGGTCAGGATGGCCTTGACGCCAACCATCGGGTAGCCGGCGAGGACGCCGACCTGGAGTGCGTCCTGGAAACCAGCGTCGATCGACGGGATGTACTCGCGCGGGATGCGACCACCGGTGACGGCGTTGACGAACTCGTACGTCGAGTCCGGCGTGACGTCCATCGGCTCGAGGTCGAACTGGATCTTTGCGAACTGACCCGAACCACCGGTCTGCTTCTTGTGCGTGTAGCCGTACTTCTCGACCTTGCGCTTGATGGTCTCACGGTACGCGACCTGCGGCTTGCCGACGTTGGCCTCGACGTTGAACTCGCGCTTCATGCGGTCGACCAGGATGTCGAGGTGGAGCTCGCCCATGCCCTTGATGACGGTCTGGCCGGTCTCGGTGTTCTGCTCGGTGCGGAACGTCGGGTCCTCTTCGGCCAGCTTCTGGATCGCGGTGCCCAGCTTCTCCTGGTCGGCCTTGGTCTTCGGCTCGATCGCGACCTCGATGACGGGCTCCGGGAAGCTCATCGACTCGAGGACGACCTGCGCGTTCGGGTCGGACAGGGTGTCACCGGTGGTGGTGTCCTTCAGGCCGATGACCGCGTAGATGTGACCGGCGGTGACGAAGTCGACCGGGTTCTCCTTGTTGGCGTGCATCTGGAAGATCTTCCCGATGCGCTCCTTCTTGCCCTTGGTGGAGTTGATGATCTGCGCACCGCTGTCGAGGCGACCGGAGTACACGCGAACGTAGGTCAGACGACCGAAGAACGGGTGGACGGCGACCTTGAACGCGAGAGCCGTGAAGGGCTCCGTGGCGTCGGGGTGGCGGAGGACGACCTTCTCCTCGTCGCGAGCGTCGTGCGCCTCGATGGCGGGGACGTCGAGCGGCGAAGGCAGGTAGTCGATGACGGCGTCGAGCATCGGCTGAACGCCGCGGTTCTTGAACGCCGAGCCGCAGAGGACCGGGTAGATCTCGCTGTTGACGGTGAGCTTGCGGATCGCAGCCTTGATCTCGGCGACGGTCAGCTCTTCGCCACCGAAGTACTTCTCCATGAGTGCGTCATCGGTCTCGGCGACGGTCTCGAGGAGGGCGGTGCGGTATTCAGCAGCCTTCTCCTTGAGGTCTTCCGGGATCTCCTCGATGGCGTACTTGGCGCCCATCTCGACGTCACCCTTGGAGTCGCCGCGCCACGTGAGCGCGCGCATCTCGACGAGGTCGACGACGCCTTCGAAGTTCGACTCGGCGCCGATGGGGAGCTGGAGCACGAGCGGCTTTGCGCCGAGGCGGTTGATGATGGTGTCGACGGTGAAGTAGAAGTCGGCGCCCAGCTTGTCCATCTTGTTGACGAAGCAGATGCGGGGGACGTCGTACTTGTCGGCCTGGCGCCAGACGGTCTCGGACTGGGGCTCGACGCCCTCCTTGCCGTCGAACACTGCGACGGCACCGTCGAGGACGCGGAGCGAACGCTCCACCTCGACCGTGAAGTCGACGTGACCGGGGGTGTCGATGATGTTGATCTGGTTCTTGTCCCAGAAACAGGTGGTTGCAGCGGACGTGATCGTGATGCCACGTTCCTGCTCCTGAGCCATCCAGTCCATGGTCGAGGCGCCGTCGTGGGTCTCGCCGATCTTGTGGTTGACGCCCGTGTAGAACAGGATGCGCTCAGTGGTGGTGGTCTTGCCGGCATCGATGTGGGCCATGATGCCGATGTTGCGGACCTTGTTCAGGTCGGTGAGCACGTCTTGTGCCACGGGGTTCCTCCGGGAATTGGGTGGATTGGAGCTGAAACTCTCAGAGATGAGGAGGCCGACGCTTTCGCGGTCGGCCTCCTCATCAGGCGCCGACTACCAGCGGTAGTGAGCGAACGCCTTGTTCGATTCGGCCATCTTGTGCGTGTCTTCACGACGCTTGACGGCTGCACCGAGACCATTCGACGCGTCGAGGATCTCGTTCTGGAGACGCTCGGTCATGGTCTTCTCGCGGCGACCCTTGGCGTAGCTGACGAGCCAGCGCAGCGCGAGGGTGTTGGCACGGTGAGGCTTGACCTCGACCGGCACCTGGTAGGTGGAACCACCGACACGACGCGAACGCACCTCGAGCGTGGGGCGCACGTTGTCGAGCGCCTTCTTCAGGGTGACGACGGCGTCCTGCTGGTTCTTCGCCGCAACGCCTTCGAGTGCGTCGTAGACGATGCGCTCGGCGAGGCCCTTCTTGCCATCAAGAAGGATCTTGTTGACGAGCTGGGAGACGATGGGTGCGCCGTATACGGGATCGGCGACGACGGGGCGCTTCGGAGCTGGACCCTTGCGAGGCATTACTTCTTCTCCATCTTCGCGCCGTAGCGGCTGCGAGCCTGCTTGCGGTTCTTGACGGCCTGCGTGTCGAGGGCGCCGCGAACGATCTTGTAGCGGACACCGGGGAGGTCCTTGACACGACCGCCGCGAACCAGGACCAGCGAGTGCTCCTGGAGGTTGTGGCCTTCACCGGGGATGTACGCGGTGACCTCGGTGCCGTTGCGCAGCTTCACGCGGGCGACCTTGCGCATTGCCGAGTTCGGCTTCTTGGGGGTGGTGGTGTACACACGAGTGCATACGCCGGCCTGCTGCGGGTTGCTCTTCAGGGCGGGCGCCTTGGTCTTGGTGACCTTGGGGCTGCGGCCCTTCCGAACCAACTGCTGAATGGTTGGCACTACTTGCTCCTTGATGGTTACTGCACGGTGACAGCGGTACTGAATGTCAGCATTCGCGCTGCGGTTGCCCGCTGCGCGAGGTCATATGGACCCACCGGCAGAGCACGAGTGTGCCTTGCCTAGCGTGGTGGGTTATGCCGTGGGGGCGATCCGGTTCCCGGATCCACCCGTATGTGCCTGCGGCCTGACGTTCTCCGGACCTCCGGGTTCTTGCGAATCCGGACATCACGAGAGCGCACGACAAAAGCGCACACTGAATCAATGTTAGCCGCTGGTGGGAACGCGGTCAAACAGTCGGGGGCCGTTCACAGACTCGGCGCGGGTGCACCGCGTGGTGCGCCCGCGCCGAGCGCGTGTTGCATGTCCGGGTGGAGCGGTGACTGGCGCTACAGGACGGGTGCGGGGACGAACGTCGCGCCCTTGTCGTCGAAGGCCGTGATCGTCCCGCGCACTTGGAAGTTGACCGGGGCGACACTGTAGCCGGGGCCGGTCGCGCCGTTCGCCGGGTTGGTGAGCGTGCAGGTCATCGACATGCGGCCCGTTGTCTCGCCGTCGACGTTCCAGGAGCCGCCGGAGAACTCGCCGACCGAGAAGGTCGGCCGGGTGTCGAACGTCCACTTGACGTCGGAGGGCGTGTAGCCGGTGTCGTTCTTGATGCCGAAGGGGCAGCCGTCCGGTTCGAGGGTGGTCGCTGCGCCGCAGCCGTCGATGTAGGCGTTGACGGCCGCGTCGGCCGCTTTCGTGCCCTCGTCGGTGAGCGTCGCGGTCAGCAGCGCCGGCGCGGCGGCCTGGCCGAAGCCGAGCGCCGTCGCCTCGGACTCCTCCGCGGAGAACCACTTGCTGTCCGCGAGGGCGACGTCGTAGGTGCCGGGGAACGCGCGGAGTTCGTATACGCCGTCGGTGACGGGCTCGACGTCCTTCAGCTCGACGCCGGCGACCGTGACGCCAGCGTCGGCGGGAGCCGCGACGTCGACCTCGAGTGTCGTGAGCTCCGGTGCGTTGAGCTTCCACTTGTCGAAGATGACCGCGTCCTTGCCGGTGCGGGTGAGCGTGAAGTCCTGCTCGAAGGTCTCACCGGCCTGCTTGATCCGGACCGCGACGGTCGCGGTGTCGCCGCTCGTGCGCGTGCGGCCGACCGTGTACGCGCTCACGCGCTGCGTGGCCTGCGAGTACGCCTCATCGGTGAGGAGGACGTCGGCGTCGGAGCGCTCCGCGCCCGTCATCGAGAGCGCCTGCTCGGCCTTGCCTGCCTTGAGCGCGTCGAGGTACGCCTTGACCGTCACCTCGGGCGCGTGGGTCGCGTTGCCGATGCCGACGCCGACGATCCCGCCGACGATGAGGAGGACGAGGACGCTGCCGCCAGCGATGATGCCCGTGAGCGCGCCCTTGCTGAGCCGCTTCTTCTCCTTCGGGGGCTGCGGCGGCTGCCCGTTCCACCCGTACTGGCCGGTGTTCTGAGGCGTTCCGGGGGCGCCGTACTGACCCGGCTGACCCTGGCCGTACTGACCCGGCTGACCGGGCTGACCGGGCTGGGGAGGCGCGCCGAAGGCGACGGTCGGCTGCGTCTGGTTCGGGTTCACGGGACCGGGCTGCTGCTGCTGAGGCTGGCCGTACGGGCGCTGCGGCTGCGAGGGCTGCTGGCCGTACTGACCGGTCGGCTGCTGGCCGTACTGGCCGGTCGGCTGCTGGCCGTACTGACCGGTCGGCTGCTGGCCGGTGTGCTGCGGTCCGCCGAACTGCTGCGGCGCAGAGGGCTGGACCGGAGGCTGAGGCTGCGGCGCGTTCTGATCGGGGCGCGCGAAGGTGTTCTGCGCGGGGGCTGCGGGCTGCTGCACCGGAGGCGCGGGCTGCTGCACCGGAGGCACAGGCTGCTGCACCGGAGACACGGGCGCGACGGGCTCCTGCGCACCGCTCTGCTCGGGCTGACGCTCCGGTTCCTCTGGTGCCTGGTTCGGGTTGTCGGTGTTCGTCATGGTGCTGCGCCCCCAAAGGCAGTGGAATGTGCCTGCACAGAAAACTGTGCATTGGGTGAAAGTATAGTGACGGCCTCGACCGCCGACCATGGGGAGAGCTCCCCATTCAGGGAGGCCAGGGACGCGCCGATCCGCGCGGCAGCGACGGGCATCACCAGGGGGATCTGGGCGAGTCCAGTTCGAGCGAGAGGTCGTCGAGGAGCGCTGCCACCTGTGGCTCCACATAGCGGGCGATGCCGTCGTGGATGCGGCGCCGATGACCGATGAGCAACTCGCAGACGCGCCGCCCCACATCGTTCGCGCATTCGTCGGCGAGGGCGATCTCTGCTCGCAGGGCCTGCTTCTCCGCGTCGGAGAGCGGCGCGGGGACCGGCTGGGACACGATGTCGGCGGGCTCGGTGCCGAGTTCGGCGAGGGTGAAGAGGTACGGCTGCTCTGGGTCGGGATCGGGGTCCAGCTGGAGGCCGTCGAACTCGGGGTCGAGGCCCTCCCCCGGACGGTAGGCCTTGGCCGCCGCACGGGCGTCGGCATCGCGCAGTTCACCGCGGAGGAGCGGCAGGTTGCGGTCGGTGTACTCGGCGACGGCGTGATCGACGATCGTCTTCATGCGCGTCGCGAGCCCGTGCTGCACCGCGTGCGGGACGTCGGTCGTGAGACCGGCGGCGGCGAGGACGGGCGACCCGAGACACCTGCGGCAGACCCTCGTGCGGCCCCGATGGCTCGACGGGTGCCAACGCGGCAGCCAACGCAACCAGGCGTCGACGGCCCCGGCGACCGCAGTGTCGAGGACACGCTCCATGGGGCCTTACGCTACCGGGTCGGGCCCGATGAGCGGAACGGACGCACGGGCGATGCGATGATCCCGATCAGTCACGCTGGCCGATGCGCTTCGCGAGTCGGTCCGGCACACGCAGCACGGAGCCGAGACTGCGTTTCGTCCGCAGGCGGAATCGGCTCACCTGTCGTCGGAACCAGCCGAGCTCCGCGGTCGCCGCCTCGCTCGTCGCGATGGCCTCGGCCCACAGGCGATCGGCCGTCGCCGCATCGACGTCGTCGCCGGAGAACACGGCGGCATCGGTCTCGCGGGCGAGCGCCGGGAGCGCAGCCGGGGCTTCGACCAGCTGCGCGCCGACCGCCGTGGCGATCCCGCTCCGTGTGCTGTGCTCGGGGATCGTGTACCCGGCCTCCGCATACCGATCGATGAGCTCGTCCCACGCCCCTGCGGCCTGCGCATCACCCGTCGGGGCGCCACGGCGCCGCTGCAGACGTCGGCGCTTTGCGGCGCGGATCGCGAGCAACGGGATGCCGTAGACGGCCAACGGAACGATGATCGCCCCCGCGAGCCACCAGACCCACTCCGGGACGACGAACGGATTCTGCTTGTCCTTGTCGTCGCCGTCATCGATGTCGGCGTCGGTCAGCAGGCTGTCGTCGATGTTGTCGGAGCGCGGGGGCTGACGCACCTGCGGCTGCGGCTCGGTCTTCGGTTTGGGGTCCTGGTCCTGCGGGATCTCGGTCTCGTCCGGCGTCGGCGAGAACGCCACCCAGCCGTAGCCCTCGAACGGGACCTCCACCCACGCGGTGACGTCGTGCCCAGTGACCTTCACGCTCGACTGCCCTTCGGTCACCTCCGGTGCGAACCCCATGACGACACGTGCGGGGTAACCGAGGGAACGGGCCATGAGCGCGAACGCGGACGCGTACTGCTCCTCATCGCCGACCATGGGCGTGCGGGTGAAGAGCTCCGCCATCCGGTCGGCGCCGTGCCCGGCGCGCGACGGCGTCGTGTCCGAGGCGAGACCATGACTCAGGAAGCCCGTGGTGCGGAGCGTCTGCTCGATCGCCCGCAGCTGCGCCATGGGCGCCGTCTCCGAGCCGACCAGCTCCGACGCCTTCGCGACGACGATGTCGGGGATGTTGGTGACGGGCGGCAGCGTGACGTCGGCCGTCGGAGTGGATGCGAGAGCCGTGTCGTTCGGCACACGCTGCGTCTCGGCGGTCGCCTCGTACCGGTCGCCCGCGCGGACGCCGCTCGTCAGGACCGCGGCGCCGCTCGTCGCGTTGTACCGGACGTCCTCGGATCGCTTCGCCGTCTTCCCGTCGAGCTGCAGCGAGGACAGGTAGCCGACGCCGGGCAGCCAGATGTCGTGGTAGCCGCTCACGTCGATCGTCACGTCGCGCGTGCCGCCCTCGGTGAGCAGCTTCGGCTCGGGCATCGTGGAGCCGACGAGCTGGAACGCGCCGGATCCGTCGGTCGCGTCGGACGGCCCGGCGACCGTCCAGAGCTTGCCGTCGTAACTGTCCATCGCCGCCATGCGCAGGCGGTCGCCGGGGTGCAGTCCCGTCGCCGTGAAGAGCGTCGTGTCGTCGAGGTCCTTCGTGTAAGAGCGGAAGCCGGACAGCGGGCTCGGGTAGTCGAAAGGGTCGAACGGCGGGGTGATCGCTTCGCGGAGCACGAACCGCCCGTCGGTCGGCGGCGTCGCCGCGAAGGCGGCTCCCCCACCGAGGACGATCGCGCACACGGCGAGGAGGCTCACGCCGAGGAACTTCTTGCGCCGGAGGACCGCGGAGGTCGATGCCGCGACGTTCTCGCCACGTCCCGCGGCGGGACGCCAGCCCAACCACACGAGCGCGATGACCGCGAACAGGATGCCGCGGACGGCCGCGAAGAACGGCGTCGAGGTGCCGAGCAGGACCGAGGTCGCGAAGAGCACGATCGGGCCGATCAGGACGACGGCGCAACGACTCGCGAGCTGCGGTCGGCGCGGCAGCCAGCGGACGGCGAGAACCGCGGCGACGACACCGATCATGAGGCCGCACAGGTACGGCAGCGTCATGATGTAGGCGGGCGCCTCGAGCGGTGCGGCGAGGGTGACGAAGTCCTTCCAGCCGAACACCGAGCCGATGCTCAGGCCGCTGAGCGTCGTGAGGTTCGGAAGGAAGCCGATCGTCGCGGCCGCCGGCATCGCGAGCGCACTGCCGAAGAGGAAGAAGGCGACGACGGTCGCGAGGGCGGTGAGGACCGCACCGAGCTTGAGCGCGTGCGAGGCGACGCCGACGGCCAGGCCGACGACGAGGCCGCCGAGACCGGCGAGGAGGAACCCGGTCCCGCCGAGCGCAGCGCCGAAACCGAGCATGCCGATCCCGGCCAGGACGAAGACGACCGCGAGGTCGATCCAGGAGCGCGCAGGCAATGGCCACGGGGCGACGAAGGTGGGCACGATGCCCTGGACGTTGACGTCCGCCGCCGTCGAGGCGCTCTGCGGCCGGACCCGGGTCTGCTCCTCGCTCACATCGCCCTCGCCATCACTCTGGCGAGATCGCCGAGGCTGCCGAGGGTCATGACGGACATGCCCGCGACGTCCTTGATGGATGGCTTGGCACCCGTCTCCACACGGATGCCGATGACGTTGACGTCCGGCCCGAAGAGCCGCTGGATGCCGCGGTACTCGGGCGCCTGCAGGTGCGATCCGGCGACGATGATGACGACGCTCGGCGCGGGCAGGCGCTTCGTCGTCTCCCGCGCGAAGGTCCGCGGGGTGTCGTGGACGTCGCGCACGAGCTGCAGGCGGCAGGAGTCGTCGAGGAAGGAGGTCACGGTGTGGGTGCGGAGCGCGAGCTGATCGGTCACGACGCTGATCTGGACCTGGTCGATGATGACCTGCGTCGCGATCGAGGCCGTGAGCGAGACCGCGAGTTCGAACTCGTCCGCGTCGGCGTAGTAGCGCTCGTCGCTCGTCATGACCATCGTCAGCTGCGAGCGGCGGGACTCCTCGAACTGCCGCACCATGAGCTCGCCCGTCTTGGCGGACGACTTCCAGTGGATGTAGCGACGGTCGTCGCCCGGCACGTAGCCGCGGAGCGCGTGGAAGGAGATGTCGGTGTTGGTGATCTTCTTGGTGACCTGGCCCTCGAGGTCGCGGATGAGTCCGGCGGCCGTGGGGTGCAGTCGGGTCGTGAGGGGGTGCACGAAGAGTTCGACGAGCCCCGTCCAGCGCACTTCGCGGCGGAGCAGGCCGAGCTGGTCGCCGCGCACGGAGACCGCAGGGCCGGCGAGGATGACCGCGCGACGGTTCGTGGGGACGGCGAACAGCTCCTCGTGCTCGTCCCCCGCCGCGATGGCCGGCAGAGCGAACTCGGCCATCCCGTTCCCGACAGGAACTTCGAGGCGGGTCGGCGTCGTCGCACGGCTCCCCGGGTTCGAGACGAGGACCTGACCGAACGCCCGCTCCCCCACGACGACGCGCGTCGGATTCAGGTGGATGGAGACGGCGAAGGTCGACCGGCCGAAGAGGAACGCGATCGAGACGACGAGCGCCGCGAGCGGGACGAGGCCGAGGAACAGCAGCTCGGACCAGCCCAGTACGAGGCCAGTGACGGTGCAGACGAGACCGACCACGAGCACGACCCAGCCGAGCGGGCTGACGAGCTCTGCCACCGGACGGATGTAGCTCCAGAGCACCCGCAGCCACGGACCGGCCACCCGCGCGACCGAGTGACCCGCTCCGACGACCCGCTCACGGATCGTCGGGCGCGCCGGAGACGCAGCGGACTCGGCATCCGTCTGGCGCGATGCCTCGACGGGCGCCTCCTGCTGCGTCTCGGCGGGCGGGGTGCTGATGCTCATGCGGCGCGGTACGCCGGAGGATCGATGCCGACGATGACCCGGCTGATGACGTCCTCGGCGGTCACGCCGGCGAAGTCGGATTCCGGGTCGATGATGATGCGGTGCGCGAGCACGGCCGATGCGAGGTCTTTCACGTCGTCCGGCGTGACGAAGGTGCGGCCCTGCGAGATCGCCCACGTCTTCATCGCTCGCACGAGGGCGAGGGCCCCGCGCATGCTGACGCCGAGCGCGACGTCCTTGTCGGTGCGGGTCGCGGCCGTGACGTCGGCGACGTACTCGAGGATGCTCTGGTCCACGTGCACCTCGGAGGCGAGCTGCGCCATCGTGATGACGGAGGACGAGCCGATGATCGGATGCACCTTGGTGGCGCGTGCCCGGTTCGAGGCGTCGAGGAGGAGGCTCACGGACGTCTCACGGTCGGGGTAGCCGAGTGTCGTCTTGATGAGGAAGCGGTCGAGCTGCGCCTCGGGCAGCTTGTAGGTCCCCGCCTGCTCGATCGGGTTCTGCGTGGCGATCACCATGAACGGCTTGCCGGCGTCGTAGCCCGTGCCGTCGATCGTGACGATGCCCTCCTCCATGACCTCCAGGAGCGCTGACTGCGTCTTCGGCGACGCACGGTTGATCTCGTCGGCGAGCACGATCGACGCGAAGATCGGGCCCTTGTGGAACTCGAAGATCCCTTTGCCCTGGTCGTAGATCGTCACGCCCGTGACATCGGACGGCAGGAGGTCTGGGGTGAACTGGATGCGTGAGCTCGTGCCGTCGAGCGTGTTCGCGAGCGCTTTCGCGAGGACCGTCTTGCCCGTCCCCGGGTAGTCCTCGAGGAGCACGTGCCCTTCGGAGAGCATCGCCGTGACGACGAGTCGGATGACGTGCTCCTTGCCGAGGATCGCCTGTTCCACGTTGTCGACCAGTTTGCCGAACGCGTCGGCGAACCAGTCGGCCTGCTCTTGCGTGACTGCCATGGGTGTGTGTCTTTCGGGTTGGGGATGGGGAAGGGTGGGCCCGGCTACATCGCGTCCCAGGCGGCGCCTGAGATGGTGCCGAGCGTGTAGCTCTGCCCGTTGGCCGTGTTGTAGAACCGGACGGAGACGGTGTCATTCACCATCACGCCGAGGTGATTGACGTGGACGAAGGAACCGGAACCGCCGACCGTCATGTTCATGGTCGTGCCGATGGGCGATCCGCCCCGCAGGATGTCGACGTTGTAGTTGCCGTTCGGGAGGTCCGCGTAGGAGACGCCGACGCGGTGGCAACCGCCGCCACCGGTTCCGCACGCGATCGGGGGTCCGGACTTCGAGAGTGAAGCGGTCGGCGCGGGCGGCGGCGGATCCTTCACGGACACGGAGACAGGGCCGGCTTCTGGACCGCATCCGCCCTTGCCACACGCCTGCACGTACAGGTCGTAGGTTCCAGCACTCGCGCCACCGTTGGTCACGCGAGTGTTCCCGTAGTCCGTGCCGGCGAAGGTGGAGCCGCCCTTCATAACCCGGTACACGTACTTCTCGATGTTGCCGCCGTCATCGGCTGGACGTGTCCAGCTCGAGGTCAGGACCGCTGGCGCATCCCCGCTACTGGAGATGCTCAGCCCGGTCGGCGCACCCGGCTGCCCGTACGAAGTGGCACTCACTGAAGACGAGGACTGGCTGTTGCCAACGGAGTTCGTCGCGAACGCGCTGAAGGTATAACTCTTGCCGTTGGTCGTGTCGAAGGAGCACTCGACACCCGGCTGGCAGACTCTGTTCTCCCCGCCGCTCCACGAGACGGTATGTGAAGTGATCTCTGCGCCGTTGCTCGCTTTCGACCCCTCGACGACGACGTAGACCTTGCCCGTCGCCGTGCGACTCACCGCGATCCCAGGCGCATCAGGCACGTCCTTCACCGTGACCGTCACCCGCCCCTTCGCGTTGCGTGCGGGGTCGAGCGTCGCGTCCTGGATCGTGTAGACGACGCTCACGGTGCCGCTCTTCGACGGGCCCGGCGTCACCACGATCTTGTTGTTCGTGACGACGGCGGTCGCCCCGCCGGGCGGTGCCGCGTCGACCGTCGCGTCGAGCACCTTGAGCGGCGTCTGCGGGAACGGGTTGAAGTCGTTGGCCGTGACGTCGATCGTCTCGGCCTTGTTCTTGCGGCCCTCCTGCACGACGTCGTCCGCGGCCCTGGCGACCGGACGGGTCGAGGAGACGACGCGCACGTTGATCGTGCCGGGCACGGAGAACTCCTTGTATCCGACCGTCACCCCGAGCGTCGCTGCGGTGCCCGGCTGCGTCCCGATGGGGGCGGAGACGGTCAGCTGCGAACCGGACAGCGTCGCCTGCACCCCGGCCGTCGAGCCCGTGAGGCCCGAGTAGTTGAGTGCCGCCAGCACACGCGGGTTCGGGTGGTTGCTCGAGGAGCGGAGGTCGAGGGTGATGGGCGCTTCGCCGGCCTCGATCGTCACGTCCGGCGGGGTGAAGGTCGGCGGGACGTCCTCGAGGTTCGGGTCGCCGACCGTGATCGGGAGCGTCAGCATCGCGCTCTGCTTGCCGTCGGTCGCCTCGAAGCTGACCGATGCAGGGCCGCGGTAGTCCTTGAACGGCGTGAAGGTGATCGTGTCGTCGTCGACGTAACTCGACGTCCCGTCGCCCTTGAAGTTGGAGACCGTGGAGCGATCGCCGATCGTGACCTTGGCGCCGGAGGACGACTGGACGAAGTCGGCCAGCTTCCACTGCCGCGTCTCGTTGACCTTCACGATCTGCTCGGGCAGGTTCGCCTTGAGCGAGGGCGGGATGCCGTCGGTCGCCGCAGGCACGATCAGGAACGCGGCCCCGCTCAGCTTGGTGACCGGGTCGGTCAGCCGGTACGCGATCGCCTGGCGTCGTTCGCCGAGGGTCACCCGGATGGTCCCGCCGTCGCGCACGGCCGCGGACGCGGCGTTCGCTCCTTCAAGCGTCGGCACGAGGTCGTCGATCAGTCCGCCGGGGTTCTGCGCGTCCTTCAGGACGTCGATGTCGATCGTCTGCTTGCCGACGATGTCCGCGACCTCGATCACGTGGTCGATCGCCGACGGGTACTGCGGTTTCGCGTCCTTCGTGACGTTGACCTGCACGAACGCGCTGTCGATGCCGCCCTTGCCGTTCGTGATCTCGTAGCGGACGGTGAAGAAGCCCTCGTCCTCCGGCGCGTTCACGATGACGCGGTTCTTCGCGACCTCGGCGGTGAGCCCCTCGTCCACGGCGAGGAGCTTCGGCGACGTCTTCAGCCGGTAGCCGTTCGGGTCGGAGTCGTTCTCGAGGACGGGGACCGAGGCGACCTTGCCCGGCTGCAGCTCGATGTAGTCGTCGACGGCGTTCGGCTGGCCGTCGACCGCGGGGCGACCGATGACGCCGATCTTGATCGATGCCACGGCCACGGCGCCGTAGGTGTCGCGCACGCGGTACTGGAAGGTGTCGGTGCCGGACGCGTCCGGCGACGCCTCGTAGACGAAGCCGGTGCTCGTCTTCGAGATGACGCGGCCGAGGAGCGGTGCCGACGCGATGTCGTCGAGGACGACGGAGTCGCCGTTGGGGTCGAGCCCGTCGAGCGGCACCTCGACCTTGACGGTCGCGCCGGCGAACACGCGGGAGGTGAGCACCTGCGGGACGGGCGCCTGGTTGTTCTTCTTGTCCTCACCGACGACGTTGTACGTGACGGTCGCCGTATCGGCCTCGCCGAAGGTGTCGGTCACCCGGTAGGTCGCGGTGTACGTGCCCGGCTCCATGGGCGCCTGGAAGCGCACCTGGTCCGCGTCGACGAACGCGAGGCCGGCGCTCGGCGCCTCGACGAGTTCGCGGTCGACGAGCATCGCCGCACTGTCCGGGTGGTAGTCGTTCGCGAGCACGGCGACGTTCGCGATGTCACCCGCTCGGACCACTGCGACGTCGTCGTTCGCGACGGGGGCCTGATGCTTCGCGAGCGGCGGCACCGGGACGATCGTGACGGCTGCATCCGCCGTGCCCGTGCCGTCGGAGACCGTGTAGCTGAACTGCAGCTGTCCCGTCAGCGGCGTCGATGACGAGACCCGGATGACGGCACTCGAGAGGACCTCGACGGAGAGGGCCTTCGACTCGTCCGGCACCTGTACGGACTGGACGGCGAGCACCTGCCCGCTCGGTGAGACGTCGTTCGTGAGCACCGGAATCGTGATGGTCTCATTCGGGCGCAGGTAGCCCGTGTCCTTGACGGGGATGGGCGGGACGACCGTGTCCGGCTTCTCGCGCACCTCCACCCGGATGAGGCCGATGCTCGATGCGATGCCGGCGCCGAGCGTGTACTTGAGGTAGTAGGAGCCGGCCTCGTTGGCCGAGACCGTGACCGACTGCTTCTCGAGGCTCGGGGTTGCGACGACGCCGCCCTGCAGCGCCTCGACGCCGAGGAGGCTCAGCGGGGCACCGCTCGGCGAGAGGTCGTTCTTGAGCGGCAGGACGACCGCCTGCTCGCCCACGAAGGTCGAGACGTAGTCGGGCGTTCCGATGGGGTTGAGCGCACCGGCGGGCTGGACGTCGACCTTGAGCGTGCCCTCTGCGGACACGGTGCCGTCCGAGACGACGAACTTCACGTCGCGCGGGCCCATCTCGGGCGAGGTGTGGGTGAAGGTCACGAAGCCGTCCGGGGTGAACCGCACGAGGTCGCCGGAAGCCGGTGAGGCGGACTGCAGGAAGATGTCGTCACCATCGGGATCCCGCCAGTCCGCGAGCACGTTGTAGGTGACGGTCTGCCCGGCTTCGACCGAGACGGCTGCTTCGCGGTGCGAGGCGGGCGGTTCGTTGACCTCCGGCGGGCGGACCGTGATGCTGACGGCCGCCTCGGCGACGCCGCCTGGACGCCCGTCGTTGACGGAGTAGCGGAAGGATGTTGTGCCGGCGGTGAAGCCCTCCGCCGGCGTGAACTGCAGGGCGCGACCTCCGTCGATCGTCTCGAGCGTCCCCGCCTCCGGAGCGATGTCGGAGTGGTTCTGGATCGTGAGGACGTCGCCGTCGGGGTCTGAGTCGTTGTCGAGGAGCGGGAGGACCGTGGCCCGGCCCGGGCGGACGCCGAAGGTGTCGTCGCGCGCGATGGGCGGCCGGTTCTCCTCCGTGCGCTCGGCGAGCGTGTCCTCGAAGGACTGCTCCGACGCCTTCTCGTCGCCCTCCTCGCCGTCCTCCTGCTGGGGCGGCGTCACCTCGTCCCAGTTGTCGACGAGGCGCATGTTCGATTGCACGAGCCACGCACTGCCCGTCTGCACGTTGTTGAGCGCGATGACGGACTTGTTCACCCGGAAGACGAGCTGCTGTCCGACCGTCTCCGGAGTGATCTCAGGGGTGACGGGCTTCTCGCCCGCGCACTCCGCTGCATATCGGCTCGCGGACGCCCACGCGCCGTGCATGCAGCCGTCGAGGTAGACGGGCGCCGTGACCTCGTCGGCCGTCTTCGCGGGTGTGACGATCTCGGCGTCGAGCGTCTCGATGTCGCCGCCGCCGAGCGGGACCTTGAGCAGGCTCTCACCGGTCGCGACGACGGCGGCGTCATCGGAGGCGGAGGGCGCCTGGATCTTGAGCGGCTTGCCGGGGAGCTCCGTCGTCGTCCCGTCCTGGCGGATGAGCTCGTGCCGTTTGACGTCGAGGATGACGGCCTGTTCGCCGGCGGCACTCAGCTGGTAGCCGTCGTCGAGGGAGGGCAGGGCGCTCGAGGTGAGCTTGCCGTCAACGGCCATCCGGTACAGGAGCTTCTTCGTCGGCGAGACCGCGAGGATCGTGCCCTTCGATGTGACGACGGCCTGACCGCTCTTGCCGATCTTCGCGACCGGTTTCGTCTCGACCGGATCGAACCGGAGTTCGCCGGCGGTGTCGACCGACCACAGCTTGCCCGTCTCGCCGGCGACGACGGCGATGCGGTCGCCGCCGTAGGACAGCGCAGCGCCGACCGGGAGCGTCACCCGCTGGACGAGGCTCGTGAACGCCGGATCGATGCGTTCGAGGGACGACAGGGCTTTGTCCTGGAGGAAGACGTCGTCGCCGTTCTGCAACACATCCGTGTTGTTCGATGCGGTCGAGACGGCGCCGTCCAGTTCGGAGATCTGTTTGTTCAGGCGGCCGGCGAGGAGCGATTCGCCGTTCGTGACCCACACGTCACGGGCGGAGAGGTCGACTTCCGTGACGGGAAACCCCTGGTGGATGATCGCCGCCGCGACGGGAACACCGACGAGGAGGGACAACGCCGTGACCGATGCAGCGGTCTTCCGCTTGCGCAGCCATCCGCTCCAGTTACTCACGTTCCCCCGTCTGATCGTCGCTTCGCCGAAGCCCCCGGCCGCGACCGGGGACCACTCTAACAAACACCTGTGAATTTGTTGCACGGGTTGCAGAGTTCGCCGAAATCGATCTCAGAGGCCCTACCCTCACCTCGCCCAGCTCACATCCGGGCTACCCCCGAGAACCGTTCGATCAGCGTGCGGCGGGCTTCCGGAGACCGGCGGCGGGAGTGCCGCCTGCTGCCGCGGCTGGCCCTGCGCCGGCCACCGCACCAGCCGCCTCGGCCGCTTCCGCCGCCGCGCGATCCAGCAGGGGCAGGTCGTTGACGTCGACCATGCGCGTCGAAACGGCGTACTCCACGAGTCGTGCGCGGCGCCCCGTCGCGAGCTTCCCCGGTCCCCCGCGCAGCCCCTGCACGCCGAACTTGTCGAGCTTGTCGCACACGTTGTCGAGCTTGCGGTTGAACGTCGTCTGACTCCACCCCAGGCGCTTCGCCGCAGCGGCCGATGCCGGGATCTCGCCCCTGCCGGGCGAGGACTGCGTGAGCACGTGTTCGGCGAGCGCCACGATGAGCAGCCGCTGACTGCTCGTCAGGTGGATCGGTCCCACGGTCGTGGTCCCCGCATCGGTCGTCGTGAACTGCGACGGCGTGAAGTACTCACGATCGGAGAAGATCGTGAAGTCGTAGGTCGTCGTCCCCGCGCTGAAGAGCACCTGCAGCTCGGGGAACACGATCGGCAACCGCGCACCCGGCGCGAGCCACGCCTGGACGTTGCCCGTCGCATCGGTCACGGTCGCCGAGAGGGCGTTGCCGATGTTCGACAGCCACCAGAGGCCGTTCTCGTGCGTGATGCTGAGGAAGGTGCGGTGCAGGAACGGGTTCTCGTCGACGACGAGATCGCCTTCACGGCCGATGAGGAACGGTGCGTCCTCGCTCACCTGGTAGTGCTCGCCGCAGAATTCGAGATGCACGCTCATCGGTTCCGATCCGTTCCCCTGTGTCGTTCGGTGTGGGCTGTCTTCGGGTGGTGCAGTGATGCTTCGGGTGCTGCTGTATTCCTTCGGGCGGTGCAGTGTTCCTTCGGGCGGTGCTGTCTCGCTCAGCCGTCGAGGCAGGACTCCAGCGCATCGGCGGACGTGACCCCCGCACGCACCGTATAGACCTCGATGCAGACGTTCTGGCCCGGCGTCAGCTCGCTGATCGTGACGGTCGGTTCGGTCGTCGGCGTCTTCCGCGTGTCCTTCCGGCCGTCGGTGCGCTGCCAGACGAACCGGTCGCCGTCCTCGGGGTCCGGGTTCTTCCAGACGAAGGTCACGGCCGTGCCGTCCGCGTTGGGTTCGACGCTCACGGGCTCCGGAGCTGGAACGGCGTCCACCTGGATCGGCGCTCCCGTGGCGTTCGGACCGTTCGTCGGCGCCGGTGCCGGCGACAGCATCGGCAGGACGATCCCCGCGGTCACTCCCCCGACGACGAGCACGACCACGGCGGCGATGATCGACCCCTTCGCGCCGCGGCCGAGGCCAGTGCGGGTCTGCTCGGACGGAGTGCTCGCACGTGCGTCGGTCGATGCTGCACGCGCGGCCGGACCGTTCGACGGCGCGATGGACGTCTTCCGGCGGACCGTCTCGTCCGGCGGCGCGACCGGCTGGACGGCGTGCGGGATGGCACCGCGCACCACGGTCTCGTCGACGGTCGTCCCGGGTGCGGCGGTTCCCGGTGCGGCAGGACGGAGCGGCTGCGCCTCGATCGTGGGAACCGCGCGAACCTTCGTCTCATCGGCCGAGGCGCCCGTAGCGCCCGCGGCGCCCGTCGTCTGACGACCGTGCTGCGGCTGGACGAGGTTCGGGACGTCGATGGGGGTCGGCGCGTAGGACAGCTCCATCTCGACCCGCTGCAGTGCCCTGGCGAAGTCGACGGCCGTGTCGAATCGGTCGCCGCGATCGCGTGACAGTCCCTTGTCGAGCGCGGCGATGAGCGAACGTGGGACATCATCACGGCCGAGCGGGGTGACGGTTCCGCGTTCGATGCGGCTGATGAGGTCCGCGGCGCCGTTCGGCTGCCCTGGCACTTCGAACGGCGTCCGTCCGGCGAGAAGCGTGTAGACGGTCGCCGCGAGCGAGAAGACGTCCGAGCGCACATCGGGCTTCGGGGCGTCGTCGAACATCTCCGCCGGCGACCACGGGATCGACATGCCCACCGACTGCGTAC
Organism: Plantibacter lichenum; assembly: GCF_050587525.1. Taxonomy (NCBI): domain Bacteria; kingdom Bacillati; phylum Actinomycetota; class Actinomycetes; order Micrococcales; family Microbacteriaceae; genus Plantibacter; species Plantibacter lichenum. The sequence goes on from NZ_JBOBFT010000007.1 coordinate 219,226, forward strand.
CGCTCGTCCCCGACGCGCCGTCGGCATCGGCAGCTGCACCGACCGTCTGCGTCGGAAGGTCGACCTCGACCGTCGAGGAGATCCCGAAATCGGTGAGGGCCGGCCACCCGTAGGCGTTCGTGAGGACGTTCGCCGGTTTGATGTCGCGGTGCAGGATGCCCGCCGAGTGGGCGGTGGCCACCGCGCTCGCGAGACGGACGCCCGTGCGCAGGGCGTCTGCCGCACTGAACGCTCGGGTCTTGTACTGCTCGGCGAGACTCGGACCCGCGCAGTACTCCATCGCGAGGTACGGACGACCGTCCGGCGCGACGTCCGCCGTGTAGATCGTCACGATGTACGGGTGCGCGGACAGCTGCGCCATGAGGTTCGCCTCCGCGACGAACGCCTCACGCGTCTGCTCGGTGAGATGCTCCGCGAGCATGACCTTGACCGCCACCTGACGTCTCGGCAGCTGCTGCTCGTACAGGAAGACGTCGGCGAACCCGCCGGAGCCGAGCAGCCGTTCGAAGCGCAGCCCGGGGATCTGGGGCGGCGTCGATGGTGAGCGCCGCACTAGCCCTCCCGCACGCGGAGCGTGACGCCGCCGCCGAGGTCGATGACGGTGCCGACGATGACCGGGGTCGGTTCGCCCGGACGGAGCGACTGCGGATCGCGGCCGGGCAGGACGACCTGCGTGCCGTTCCGCGAGTGGAGGTCGGTCACGACGACTGTTCCGCCCTCGACGCCGACGCGCACGTGGCTGCGGGAGATGTCCTCCCCCGCGACCGTCACGAGGGCCGGAACGACCGATGCCGGTACCTGGGAGACGCTCGGCGCACGACCGAGGACGGCCGGGGTGTCGAGCGACTGTCGGCGTCCGCCCGGCAGTTCGAGGAACATGCGCGGTGCAACGGCGGGGGTCGGTGACGAGTGCGACTGCTGCGGATGCTGCGTCTGCTGCGACTGGGGCTGCTGCGCACGACCTGCTCGGAGAGCGGCGAGGTCCTCGGCGAAGATCGTGTGTCCGTCGTGGTCCCCGAGCGGGGTCGCCTCGTCTGCGGGCACAACGGGTTCGGGCACAACGGGTTCGGGCACAGGACTCGATGCTGGCGCGGGCACAGCGGCCTGCACTGCGGGCTGCACGGCCTGTGCCGCATCACGCTCTGCCTCAGAACCGGGCTCGTGGACGGCGGCGGCGCCCACCGGCCGGACGACCGTCTGCCCGAACAGGTAGTCGTAACCGAGATCGGCTTCATCGTTCGCGGGGTCGACGGGCGGAGCCTCCGCCCCGTCGAGGTCGTCGTCGCCGTCGATGAAGAACTGCGTCTCCTCCGGAGCACGGGTGTCTGGCACGGGCCGCGATTCGGGTTCGGCGGTGGCCGGGGCCATGGGCGGTGCGACGGCCGGCGCTGCTACAGCCGGCGCCGCCACGGCAGCCGCAACCCGCTCAGGCGCACCGTTCGCAGCACCGAGCGGCGCCGTGATGCTGCTCGCCCACACCGAGCCGGAGCCGATCGGCAACGGCGTCCCCGGGCCTCCTGTCGATCCACTCAGAACGACCGAGGTCGCGGCGGGATGCCGTTCCTCGATCCAGGTCGTGGCCTGCGGGGCACTCACCGTGGTGGCGCCGTCGGCCGAGACGACCGTCGCGGTCGCAGCACCGCGGACGATGACGGTCACCCCGTCGGCGTCCCAGGCGGCAGCGGCGAACGACGGGGTCGAGGACAGTCCTCCAGCGGCGAGGCGGTCGAGGACGAGAGCGAGCGACGCGTCGTCCGGGACGGTCGCCGCGAACGCGGCGGCGGCCTCCGCGTCACCGGCGCAGTCGACGAGCAACAGCCTCCCGGCCGCGGCCGTGGCGAGCCAGCGCCGGGTACCGGCGGGCTCCGCATCGTACGAGAACACGGCCCACCCTCCTAGGTTCGCGGAATCGTCTCTTCAAGATACCCGAGATGATCGCCGTCATCGTATCCGGGTCCGGCCTCCTCCGTCGACGAGGACTGCACGTCGACGACGAGCGCCGTCACATTGTCCCGCCCGCCGGCGTCGAGCGCAGCCTGCACCAAGCGTTCCGCCGCGCCGTCGAATCCGTCGCCCATGAGTTCGGCGATGCGGGTGTCCGAGAGTTCACCCGTGAGCCCGTCCGAGCACAGCAGGAAACCCTGTCGGCCCACGGCAGGCATGAGCCAGACGTCCGGGTCGATACCGAGTTCTACGCCGATCGCCTTCGTGACGATGTTGCGGTCGGGGTGGACAGACGCCTCCGCCTCCGTGATCGTGCCGGCGTCGACGAGTTCCTGCACCGCAGAGTGATCGACCGTGATGCGACGGAGCACACCGTCCGTCCAGGTGTAGACGCGCGAATCGCCCACGTTGAAGATCATCCAGTGGCTGTCCGTCTGCGGCGAGAGGGTCACGAGAGCGAGCCCCGCGACGGTCGTGCCGACGATGCCCTGCGGCGTCGGGATCGCGCGGATCACGGAGTTCGCGGCGACGATCGTCGTGACCACGGCCTCCGTCGTCGTCGGCGAGCCCGTGGGGATGCCGCGCTGCACGGCCGCCGCCAATTCGCGGCTCGCGACATCGCCCCGCTCGTGACCGCCCATCCCGTCCGCGACGACGAAGACGGGCGCTCCCGCGTAGAACGCGTCCTCGTTGAGCGCACGCGTGTGCCCGACGTCCGTGCGCCCCTCGCTCCGGATCGTGTGCGTCGAGCGCGGCGTGTCGATGACCTGCACGGTCAGCCGGTCGCGCCGAGCGACGCGGGAAGCTCCGGGACCGCCGCCGGCCAGGCGCCGTAGCGCTTGTCCAGGTCCGAACTCGCCAGTTCGAGCGAGGAACCACCCGCGTACTGGTCCGAATCGACGTCCAGGGAGGCGAGGAGCGCCCTCGTCGTCTCGACCGTCTGCCCCGGGGCTTCGAAGGCGAAACGCACGAACCGACCACGGTCGACCTCGTCCTGCGAAGCGAGCTGGGCGAGTGAGTAGTCGACGAGCTGGGCCGGATCGCCGGTGAACGCGTCCGACGCCTTCAGCGTCGCAGTCACGTACGCGGTCGTCCCGTCCCAGGCTCTCGCCGCAGAGAACGTCGCCCCCGGTACCTCCGCCACGGCCGCTTCGACCGTCGCGAGCGACCGGGACGGCGACCGCTTCGCCGACGGGGCGCCGATCGCGCACCCGCTCAGGACTGCGATCAGGACGACGGAGGCGATGCCCGATCTGACGATGGTGCTGGTGCGCATGGAGGATCTCACTGTCTGGTGCGGCGGAGTCGCCGCCCCGTCACTTCCGGGTCGGACTGTAGTCGGTCACGGTCTGGTCACCGCTGAAGAAGCCCTTCGCGGAATCCAGGTACGCGTCCACGCTGGGATCGCCCGACGTGGTCGCCTGGTCGGCCAGCATCTCATAGCGCTGTGCGTTGTGCGCGCCGGCGATACCGGGATCGACCGTCTCCGGATTCTTCCCGCCGAGTCTCGGCGCATCGCTCTGGACCGTGGTCCAGTTGCCGGAATCCGGGTTGCCGCGACCGTCGAGACGAGCCACCGGGTCCTCATGGAACTCGAGCGACATGACCTGCACGTCACTCGGGATGTCGAACCGGGCGATCGGCGATCCGGCCGTGACGACATGCGTGACGTTGAACCCCAGGTTCGGGTCCGACGCCATCTGACCGGCCGTGATGCCGCCCAGGCTGAATCCTTCGAGCATCACCGGATCCGTCGGCTTGACACCCGCGGCGATCATCGCGTCCTTGACCGCTTGGGCCAGGGCCGTCTGGTTCCCCTGCATCGCGGCGATGTCGGAGGTGAGGTCGTTGGAGATCGCGCCGCCATGCGGATCCCACACCTGCGTGCTCGGGATCTGGACGATCCAGCTCGGCGGAGGACCGTCGGAGTGGATCACGCGGATGCTGCTCAGCTCGCTCTCGCCCTTATCGATGTCCGCCGACCCCTGGAGCAGGTCACCGAGCCCGTTGACGTCGCGGTCCTGTGTCACCGCGAGCGGCTTCGACGGATCGTTCGGGTCCACCGCGAGCCCGCCCGTGCCGTCGTCGAAGAGCCCGAACGTCCCTCCGCCGCCGGCGATGGCCGCGATCGCGTCCTCGTAGCTGAGCGGCGGCCACGGCTGACCGGTGAGCGCACTCATGCCTGCGTTCACGAGCGGCTGGAACGGGCCGCCGACGAAGGTGAGACCGGCGAGGAGCCCTGGCGCGCCATCGGTCAGGATGTCCGCGATCCACGCGTTCTCGCCGAGCCATTCGTTGACGTCCTGCATGACGCCTGGAGCCATGGCCTGCAGGGCGGCGAGCGATGCGGCGTAGGTGGCGAGCGTTCGGTCCACGACCTCCTGCGGCGAGTAGGACTGGATGGTGTTGCTCGCGAAGACACCGGCGACGCCTGCGGGGCTGAGGAGCAGCCAGGGGTTCTCGCCGACCTGGTCGAGCGTCTTCTGGGCGCCCTCGACGACGGATTCGACACCCTCCGCGACGACGTTGTAGCCCGCGACGCCCACGGCGTACACGATGCCGACCGCGGCCGCGCCAGCCGCGGTCACGAGGGCCAACGGGATGGCGACGACACCGATGACGAACGCCACGCCGTTGTGCAGGGCTGTCGTCAGGGCTGCCAGCGCCTGGTCGGCTGTCTCATAGGCGATGACGGCGCCCTCGAGGAAGATCGCGGCGACACCCGTCTGCGTGGCCACCAGGAGCAGCGAACCGGAGGCGACGACGATCGCGCCCTCCGCCGCTGCGCCCGTGACAGGCGAGAGGACCATCGATTCGAGGAGGTCGCCGTCGGCCGCCTTGCCGCCCGCGGCGATCGCCTGCTCGACGAGGTCGGAGGACAGCGACGACAACTGCTGCGCTTGCAGGCGCATGTCGTCGAGCTTGGCGCCGATGCCTCCCGCGCCTCCGGAAACGGTCACGTCGCTCATGCTGCGTCTCCCTGGAGTCGTGCGGCTTCTCCGACGAGGAGTGCGCCGAGGGTGAGGATCTCCGACACGATGTCCGCCTTCCGGACCGCCTTCACGGCGACCCTGGTGCCGTCCCGGAACGCTTCCGTCGTCGTGTCCGGAGTGACGTCCGGGTGGTCGATCGCGACGGCGACCCAGCCGTCGGCGCTCCGCAGCCAGACGCGGGTCATCCGGCTGCCGGAGACGCGCGAGAGCAGATCGAAGCGGAACCCGCCGTCGATGCGCGCTGCGATGCCGCCGAAGACGGCCGATGCGCCGGGGCTCTGGAGACGGTCGAGGACGGCCGCGAGGACCTCCGGGCGTGCGTCGCGGAGCGCGAGGACGAGTGCTTCCGCGTCGATGAGCGACAGGACGACCGTCTCACGGGTGCGGCCGGGACGTTCCGTGGAGTCGTCCCAGGCGGTGAGCGGGCGGAGGAGTTGATCGGCGACGCCGTCGATCGTGAACGCGCGGATCTCCACGGCGTCCTCGTCTTGCGCTGCCGCGCCCTTCCCGTCAGCGACGCGTGTGTGGTCGACGCGCTGGGTGCGGAGCAGTTCGACGGCGAACCCCCCGAGTGCGGAGATCGACTGGACGGCCGTGCGGTCGAGTGTCCACGACGTCGCATCGATCGTGACGGTCGCGAACTGAGGGATCGAGATGAACCGGCCGAAGTCCGGATTGACGCGGTCCGTCAGATCAGCGGGGATCGGGCTCGTGTGGCTGGTAGCTGCGCTGCCTGCGCTCAGGATGCCGCGGCTCGTCAAGCGTTCGACGGCGGTGCGTTCACGCGCATCGATCTCGGCCGGGTCGAGGCTCGACTCCCAGCGCGTGCTGAACGCTGCGGGGAGGACGATGTGGGGGCTGCGGCTCTCGAGGACGTGGAGTTCGTCCGCCGACAGGAGGAACGCGGCGGCCGATGCTCCGGGACCCGTCATGCCGTTGCCGTTCGAGTTGCCGTTCGAGGTGCTGTTGGAGGTGTTGCTCGAGGTGTTGTTCGTCGTGCTGCTGTTCGATCCGGTCACGGGGTCCATCCTCGGTTGCGGTAGAGGTCGGACAGGTCGAGCCAGTCCTTGCTGCCCGGGCTGGGGAGCGCCGGTGTGGAGGAGACGATCTCCTTGGCTTGGTGGACGAGGAAGTCGGGGACCTCCTGGCCGAAGAATTCGAAGACCTTCCCGACGCCGTCCTTGACGGTTTCAACGGCCCCGCCGACGAGCTTCGTCGCGTCGTGCCAGCGGTCGCCGACCCAGCGGGCGGCGTCCTCGATGGCCTGCTTCACGTGGTCGACGGCGTCGGCGTGGGCGTCGAGCTTCGTCGCCGCGTCGTCGAGTTGCCGGGCGGAGGCATCGAGTTTCGTCGCCTGTTCCGTGAGGTCCTCGGTGAATCTGTCTGCTGCCGTCGAGGTCCATTCGAGGCCCGTCGCGGCTCGCAACTGCGTCGCCCTGGTACGGACATCGCTTGCGAGCGTGCGGAACTCGGCGGCTCGCAGCCTGATCTGTTGGGTGTCCCCGTACACGACGTCGCTCCTCGGGCGGGCCGGTCCCTGAACGCTCGGCGCACACCGGTGGTGTGCGTGTTGCGTTCAGGGACTCGGACGAATGGTCTCGATGGCCTGATGGTCGGCTGCCCGGTGTGATGCCGGTGCGAGCGGACCGTTCGGTTGGTAAACCGGTGCTGGTTCAGTGCGGCTGGTTCAGCTCAGCTGACTCAGTGACCGGCGCCGGCTGCGAGGGCTGCGTCGGTCTGCTCGAGCGTGGAGACCGCGTTGTTGAGGTAGCCGGAGAGCTTGTCGAGGTGACCGATCGTGGTCGTCGCGCTCTGCGTGAAGGCCGTGTAGGTCTCGTTGAACGTGCCGGAGGCGGTGTCGGTCTGGAAGCCGGAGGTCACGAGGTTGTTGATGAGGGTCTGCAGACGGTTGAGCGTCGACTCGACTTCGGCCTTGCCGGTCGTGAGGTTGAGGGCGGCCTGCTTGATCTCGCTGTAGTTGACATTGATGTTCGCCATGAGTTGCTCCTTCGTTGTCGTCACCGACGTCCGCGGTGCCTTCATCATGTAAACACACACCCGTGGTTCACCCAATGGGCACCACTCCCCATGCCGCTCCTGGTGGTTGCTGAGCCTGTCGAAGGGAAGGGCCCACCGATCCGAAGCGTCCCCACTTCGACAGGCTCAGTGACCGGGTGCAGGGTCGGTCCCTGAGCCTCTCGAAAGGAAGGGTCCACCGATCCGAAGCGTCCACACTTCGACAGGCTCAGTGACCGGGTTGATGTGGTCATGTGTCGGGGAGTGGTTCGAGGGGGTACCAGTCCGGAGGATCCGGTTCCGTGGTGAACACCTGACCACTCGGACTGATCCAATGCAGCACCCCGTCTGGGCCCGGCTTGAGGGACCAGTTGGTTTCGTGCTTGAGGTGGTGATGCTTCGGACACAGGTGCGCAAGGTTGCCCACGTTCGTTTCACCTCCCTCCGACCACGGCACCGTGTGATCCAGTTCGCACCCCTTCGCGAGGCGGTTGCAGCCCGGTGCTCGGCAGTGCGTGTCTCGGATCGCGAGGGCTCGTTTCATGTCGACGGGTGGGACGTATCGTTCTCGACTGACCGAGAGGACCGTCCCGGTCTCGGGATGCGTCAGGATCCGGGTGAAGGACTTCGCGTGCACGCTCAGCCGGACCGCAGTCTCCGGATCGATGGGACCGTAGCCTTCGAGGGAACCTGGTTGGTGCTCGTGGCCAAGGATCGTCAGCACCGGGACCGTCACATGCACGGTGGGGATGATGCCTTCCGTGATGTCCTCGATGCTCGGGAGCGGGCCGACACCCAGAGCGGGCTCTACGCTCGGACGGCGCTCGTCACGGTCAAGGACAGCCACGTTCCGTGTTGGTGTGACCGCCGTGTCGTCCATGGACGCGGCGGGGCGCGCTGGTACTGACCGTGCCGCCCAGGTCGGGACCTCGTCGTCCTCGACCCTGGGGTGAGTAGTTTCGGGCGCCGCGACCGTGGCTGGAGGGCCGGAGGACGCCGTGACACCGTAGAGGAGCAGGCTCTGGGCGTTGTCGACCATCAACTGCGCACGCGTCCGCGGGTCACCGCGGCGTTGCGTGTTCGCGGTGAGGTCGGCGAGGCGGTTGTAGGCGGCGGTCGCGATGGTCGCCGTGGTGAGGATCGACAGCCACGACATCCCGTCCGGTGCCGGGGACAGGGTCACGTGGCGGTCCTGCCTGGCCCGGTGATGCCGGGTACCGATGGTTTCCGGGTGGAGCTTCTCCCGCAGCTGCCGGGCGTACTGCTTCAGCTGGGCGGCGGTGCGGGTCTGTGCGAGGGGCAGGATCCGGGTCTCGAACTCGATACGGTCCGCAGGGTCGACATCCGCGAGCTGCTCCACGATCACCCGGGCATGCCCGACCGAGATCGAACCCCCGGAGAGCGCAGCAAGCGTGGCAGGGAGGTGGTCGACGAGGACTCCGGACTCCGCGATGCGATGTTGGATCGTGCGCTCCGGAACCCTCGTCATCGCCGAGAGTTCCAGGTGCAGGGAGAGGCGGGCGAGGTCCTTCGCCCGGGCCGGGGTCGTGCCGGGTGGAGCGAGCGTCAACGCGGTGAGATCGGAGAGACGGGCGGCCTCAGCGAAGAGATTTGCCCTGCGTGCTTCGGCTGTGGCGATACAGACGTCTTCCGCGACGATCTGCTCGCCGAGGCTCGTGAGACGAGCGGCGATCGCGTCCGGAGTCGAAGGTATGTCCACTCATCAAGAATACCAAGGACCCGTGTTCTAGAACAGGCGTTCGAAGGGATTGTGGAGAACTTCTGCGCACCTGGACCCCACACTTCTACAAGCTCAGTGACCGGGACCACACTTCGACAAGCTCAGTGACCGGGGCTGAGAGGCGCGGGGCATCGTGAGGGCAACGCACTTCGACAAGCTCAGTGACCGGAGCGAGAAGCGCGGCGGCATTGCGAGGGCAACGCACCTCGACAAGCTCAGTGAACGGAACGGATGGAGTGCGGAGAGACGGACGACCACAGCACTTCGCCGGGCTCAGCGACCGGGTCGGGCTCCGGGCTCCGGGAACTGGGCCTGTCGAAGGGCGATCGCCCGTGCAACCAGCGAGATCACCACCCGGACGGGCTCCGGGCTCTGGGAGGCGCTTCGACAAGCTCAGCGACCGACGCGGACGCCTCCGGAGCCCAGCGACCGGAGCGGACGCCTCCGGAGTTCTCAGCGACGGGGCGGACGATTCCGGAGCTCAGTCGACGGGGACGAAGGCATCAGCGAGCGGCACCTGCACCCGCACGAGCGCACCACGCGACGCGTACATGCCACGGCCCGGCGGGAAGTCCCGACGGGCGAGCCGTGGGAACGTCGTGCGGAGGACGAGATCGCCCTCCATCTGCTCCGGCTGCAACAGGATGCCACGACGAGCACTCTTGATCTCGCCCATGAGCGGCCACGACGACGCCCAGCCGGACACCTCGTTCTCGGCGATCACAAGGTGGTCGCTCCGCTTGATGGTCTTGATGAGTTCGACGAGCGGCGGGTCCGCGATGCCGTTGAGGTAGTCGGAGATCGTCTCGATCACCACGACCGTCCGCTGGGTCGTGGTCTCCGCAGCGATCGCTGCCGACAGCATCTTTGCCTGCTCCGCGATCGCCTCCGGAGTCACCGCGGAGTCGTCCCAGTCGAGCGTGCGCAGGAGCTCGGACCGGCGGCTGCCGAAGTACACGAAGCGGGACGACGGGTCGAACCGACGAACTGCGGCGAGCAACGCGGCGACGGTGTTCGTCCGCCCGCTCCCGGGCGGGCCTCCGACGAGGAACGCACCGGTCGGGTCGAAGCCGATGGGCGCGAGGTCCGTGTCGCCGATGCCGAGGACGGGCTGGCCGGCGACGAGGGCGGGCAGCGCCTCAGCAGGCAGTTCCTTGGGGAGCGAGCCGATCGGTGGTGTCGTGATCGTATTGCCGCTGCGCACCATCGCTTCGGCCAGCCGGACGGTGGCCGCCGACTGATCGGCGAGCACGGGAGAACCGCCGAGAATCGCGACCTGCGTCTCGAGGCCGTCGACGATCGCCCGCCCCGGTACGGATTCTGCGCTCAGGATGTCCTTCGGCACACCGAGGATCTGGTACCCGGTCTCGTCCGCGAGGCGCAGCACGATCTTGCGCTGCACACCGGAGCTGATGTTCGTGGGTACGGAACCGGGGCGGTCTGCGCTGAAGGCGACGTTGATGCCGAGCTGACGCCCGTCGGTGATGAACTGTTGGAAGAGCGCGTACCAGGTGGACAGGCCGAGCGTCGTCTCGAACTCCTGCCGGAAGGCTTGGAAGCCGTCGACCACGAGGAGGATCCGGCGTTCGTCGTGGCGTCCCGTCACGCGCCGGTAGTCGGTGATGGAGGAGGCGTTCGCCTCGGCGTAGCGGAGGCTGCGGTCGTCGATCTGCTCCTTCAGGAAGCGAAGGAGCCGGATGACCCGTTCCTGGTCGTCGCCCGGGATGATCGAGCCGACATGCGGGAGCGCTTCGAGCATCCGCAGGCTGCCTGCGCCGAAATCGAGCCCGTACACCTCCACCGGTCCGCCGCGAGGTGTGATGCCGGCGGCCGTCGCGAGGGTCCGGAGCGCCGTGCTCTTGCCGGAACCGCCCGTGCCGAAGACCGCGATGTGTCCGTCGACGTCTGGCCGGAAGTACACGGGCTTCTGCTCTTGCGAATCCGGGAGGTCTGCGACGCCGATGAGGAGTTCGGCGTCGGTGCGCTGGCGCAGCCGACCGAGGTCGTAGACGCTCGCGAGTTCGTCGAGCCAAGGTCGACGCGGAGGCGGGATGGCGGCCTCGGTCGCCGCTTCGATGATCTGCGACACGATCCGCTGCTGGTCCGTCGGTCCGAGGTCGCGGTCCTCGTCGGCTTCGGCCCCGCGCGGTTCCTCCCAGCGCGTCTCGCCGCCGAACCGGAGCTCACGGACCTCGATGTCGGACCGCTTCGGTTCGTCGTTGGTCCAGCCGCCCGCGTATCCGGACTGGAACGCGGTGAGTCGACCCGGACCGGTCTTCGCGATGCCGCGGCCGGGGACGCCCGGGTCGAAGTGTGCGGCGTCCTTGACGCCGACGACGTCCTGGCTGTCCGATTCGTCGGCCATTCGCAGCGCCACTCGGAGGTTCGTGTTGGCTCGCAGGTTGTCCTTGATGACACCGGCCGGGCGCTGTGTAGCCATGATGAGGTGGATCCCGAGCGACCGGCCCCGCTGTGCGATGTCGACGACGCCGTCCACGAACTCCGGCACCTCACCGACGAGGGCGGCGAACTCGTCGATCACGAGGACGAGCGCCGGCGGGCTGTCTGGGTCGCCGCGCTTCTCGAGTTCGAGGAGGTCCTTCGCCTTCTTGCGGTTGAGGAGATGCTCCCGGAAGTGCAGTTCAGCGCGGAGGCTCGTGAGCGCGCGTCGGACGAGGTGCGGGCTGAGGTCGGTGACGAGGCCGACGCAGTGCGGCAGCGTGACGCAATCGGCGAAGGCCGAGCCGCCCTTGTAGTCGACGAAGAGGAATGAGACGCGGTCGGGGCTGTACTCGGCGGCCATGCCGAGCACCCACGCCTGCAGGAACTCGCTCTTGCCGGCCCCCGTGGTGCCGCCGACGAGGGCGTGCGGACCCTGCGCGCGGAGGTCGAGGTGCATCGCGTCGACGCCGGACGAGCCGACCGTGGCACGGAGGCCTCCGGCGCGACGGGGCCTCGGGACTGCGCCCGGCGTCCGGTCGTGGATGGAGGAGTTCTGCCGCCAGCGGTCCACGACGGCGTCGCTCGATGACGCGAGGTCGGATCCGAGGAGCGTCACCATCGAGACCGAGCGCGGCAGGTCGCTCGAGTCCTCCACGAGCGCTCCGGCATCGATGACCGAAGCCATGCGGCGCGCGTAGTCGAGTGCGGTCTGCGGATCGACGTACTCCGGCCGAGCGTCCTCGATCGTGTAGCCGAGTCGCACGAGCCCGACGCTCGCCGGGGCGTCGACGCCGGAGCCCGCCTCGGGGACACGAAGGAATGTGCGGCACGCCGCGGGGAGGGACTGGACGTCCGGCCCGATCCAGATGGGGAAGACACCTGCATCGGCTGCGATCTCGGCCAGCTGGACGAGCCGCGCACGATCGACGCCGGCGTCGTCCGAGACGAGGAGGACGACCGATGGGACGGGTGACTTCGTTCCGGTGTCGCCGCCGCCCTTCGTGCCCACGTCTGCGCCACGTTCCTGTGCCGCGTGCTTGTCGTCGAGGGCGCCGCGTCGTGACGCCTCGGCGCGCGCGTCCTTGAGCCGAGTCGCCACCAGCTCCTCGATCGCCGACAACAGCAGGTTGCCGCTCGACACGCTGTCCGCGAGGTGGTTGGCCTCGAGCGGGCTGTGGGGGGACGAGGCGTGCGGGAGCCATTTGACCCAGGAGAGCGACGACGACCACGAGGGTGAGACGATCGCCGAGACGACGAGCTCTGCGGGCGAGTGCAACGCCGTCAGCTGCACGAGCACGGCATTGACGGCGCCGCCAGCGGTCTCCGGCGAACCGGCGATGCCGAGGGCTCCCGCGTCGTACAGGTTGTCGATGATCGGGACGTCCGCGACCATCCCGAACTCCTCTTTGACGGCCTCCAGGCGCTTCTGGAACTCGGGGAGATAGCCGTCGCGTGCTTTGCCGGAGATCTCGTTGCGCGAGGGCATCGTGCCGACTCCCAGCCGGACGTTGAGGAAGGCCCAGTGCTCCGGACGCCGCGTCCACAGCAGGGGCCCGCGTGTGAGGGCCTCCGTGAGCGCTTCCGATGTGGACGGCGCCTCGCGCATCCGGACGTCGTGCTCGATCACGCGTTCCTCCGCCAACTGCTCCTTGAGCGAGGCGAGCCGTTCGTCGAAGATCGCGATCTGCTTCTTGAGCTGGCGCTTGTTGCGCCCGCGCCCCGTGAAGTAGTTGCCGACGAGCATGAGCGGGGTCATGGCGATGAAGAGGAGCGAGATGGCGCTCTTCGTGATGATGAACATCGCCCCGCCGACGAGGATGGGCGCGACCATGGCGAGGAGCGGGAACGGCTGACTCTCGCGCTCCGTGGGCGGCTCCGGTGCCGGGAACTCCTGGCCTGCGTAGCGGTGCTCAACGCGAGGCGAGCGGTTGAAGAACAACGGCCCGGCCTTCGGAACGACTCCGGACCTGGCGACCGTGTCCGAGTAGGCGAGCTCGACCTCGGAGTCGCCGATGAGCATCCGCTCGCGGTCGGTGACTCGCAGGCGCTGCACGATGCCGCCGTCCACGACGATGCCGTTGGCCGCGCCGAGGTCGATGACTTCCAGCTCGGCACCGATCTCGACCCGCGCGTGACGCTTCGAGACGAGTGGATCGCTGAGCACGACGTCGCACGACGGGTCCCGACCGATCGTCCAACTGCCGGCCGGGAGCGTGAACTCGCGTCCGGCGTCCGGGCCGTCGAGGACACGGAGCACGGCGATCGTCGGGGCATGGCCGGTGCGCGCGGAGGCGTAGTACACGCCGGCGTCCGCGAGTTCGATGACGGCGCCGGAGCCGACCCAGGCCTCCCCGATGGCGGCCTCGGGAGGGAGCGGGAGTGTTTCGCTGGATCCGGGCAACCGCGCGTGGAGGGTGAACTCTGCCGAGGCGGAGTCGGGGCCCTGCGGGTCCACTCGCGCGATCGTGCTCGCGACCTCCGCGATGCTTGCGGCGGCGTCCGTGGTCACGACGATGTCGTCGACGGTCCCCGTCGGTCTCGTGAGCGTGAGCTTGATGCGCATCGGTGATCCCCTGTCGGCTCGCGGTCGCAGTGCCGAGCCTCGATCAGACTATCGACAGCCCCGAACAGGACGTCCGCGGCGTGGCCGCTGTGGAGAACTCCGCGCGCAGATCGGCCTGTGAGGCATCGTTCAGCGTAGCCGCGGAGCCGTGCCGATTCGATGGGGAGCGCTCCCCATCGAGACCCGAATCTACTCAGCCCCGCCGAACGACGATCGCGAACTCGCCGACGGTGATCGTCGATCCGGGCTCCGCCGTCACGGTCGTTCCAGGGCTGCACACGACGACGGCGCCGGACGCATCGGTGACGGTCGTGCCGTTCGTCGAGTGCAGATCCGTCACCCGGAGCGCGCGGCGTCCGACGGTGATGGCCGTGTGTGTCTTCGACACCGACATGCGGGGGTCGAGGACGGCGACGAGCCTGGCGCCCGCGTACTCGGGTTGCGCGGCCGGGTTCCGCCCGATGAGCACGCTCGAGTCGAGCGCGACGGGGTCCCCGTTGGGGAGTTCCAGGATGAAGCCGCCGGCGACAGGCGAGACGACAGTGGCTTCGTCGATCGCGGCTGCGACGGGCACGGGCACGACGGGCACGGGCACGACGGGCGCAACAGGCGGAGTTGGCGCCGCAACGACGACCGGTAGAACCTGCACGTCGGGCGCCGCACGCGGGGCGCCGGGCAGAAGACCGGCCGGCACCTGAATGAGGCCGGGCGGGACCTCGATGCGAGGAGGCACGACGTCAGATGATTCCGGCGGTTGCGCAGGCGCGATGGGGATGCCGGGCGAAGCAGCCGAGACTGCAGCCCGGACGGCAGCCGGGGCAGCAGCCGAGACGGGAGCGGGCACCGAAGCCGGAACCGAATCGGGAACGGTCGTCGTCTCCTCTGGCACGACGATCGGATCGTGCACGGCGGGTGTGTCCTGCACCATGGGCGCTTCAGGAGCACGGCCCCTCGGCGGAGCCTGCACCACGTGCGTTTCCGCTCCCACGCGCATCGACACCGTCGCGCCCGGATCGGCTTCGACGGCCAGCCGTGCGAGCCCTCGGAGGAAGGCGAGGTACGTCTCCTGACCGGCGAGCGACCGCACCCGCTTGACCTTCGCGATCGTGTGATCGAGCACGTAGGAGGAGGCCGCGGTCCCCCGCTGCGACCGACCGGTCGTGATGGCGAACGTCATGAGCGGCGCAGGTTCGTCCGCGGAAGCGACGCTCAGGCGGATGTCCGCGCTCGTCCCGCCGTCGATCGCCACCCATCGCCTCGTGGACTGGGCGTCCGCCCCGGACTCGGCCACGGCGGCCTGCACGAGTGCGACGATTCCGTCGGGTGCGACGGCGGCGTCCACGTCGATGCCGGTCCTCGCGAGCTCCTGCGGCTTCATGCGTTCGTCCTCCCCGAGTACGGTGCCGTCACCGGTGCGGTGCGGTCAACAGTACGGCGCCGTCACCCGTGCGGTGCCGTCGCCCGTGCACGATTATGCCGCACGGCATCGCACGCACCGACTCTCCCACGGCAGGTCCACGGCAGGTCCACGGCAGGTCCATGTCAGGTCTATGGCAGCTCACGGGGTGTCGCGCCGTTCCCAGGGCCAGCGCGGCCTCGGCGGATGCCCGGCGGCGTTCGCTGCGACGGCGGCCGCCGCGAGGACGGTCACGACCGCGATGACGCCGACCGCGATCGCGAACGGCCTGACCATCGTTGAGGCGAACAGGATGACGGCGTGCGCACCGTCGCCAGACCCCAGCCACTCGAGGACGCCTCCCGTGAACGCGTAGAGGAACCACGCGACGACGCCGCAGACGAGTGCGAACCACACCTCAACGCGCGGCGGCACCCTGCGCGACTCACGCAGGATCATCACGAAGAGGAACACGGTCGGGACGACCACCATGATCGGGCCGACGAGTGGATTGGTGCCGACCTCTTCGATCACCTCGAGGTTGGTCAGGAGGCTGATGAAGCCGAACGCGCACACGACGAGCGCCACATACGTGACGACGGCGAACGGCGCGACCCACCAGGGCCCTCGCGACGAGCTCGGGCGGTCGGACATGTCAGCGTGCGACGGTGGGACCCGCGTCGAGCACCTGCTCGTACTCGCGCTGGGCTTCGAGGTTCTGCGCGCGGACCCTGCGTCCGTGGGCGCCGATCCACCCGCCGAGCCACACGGGGATCTCGCGGGCGACGACGAACGCGATGACCGGGCCGAATGCGAACGCGTTGTCGAGGACGAGCTTCAGCGATGCGGTGCCGCCGAGCTTCCACGCCTGCTCCTGCAGCAGGAAGCCGCCGAACCAGGACAGGTAGGTCACGAGGCCGATGACGAACCCGCCGAGGACCCAGTGGACCCAGCCGGCCCGGTTGATGATGACCGCGGTGATCATCCAGGCGAAGAAGAACACGACGACGGGGACGATGAAGACCCAGCTCGTCACGAGGGAGAGGAGGATGTCGACGAAGTCGCCGCCCGCGCGCACGGTGGCGTTGGGGTAGACGAGCTGCAGGCCCGTCACCGCTGCTGCGTAGATCGCTGCGAAGACGATTGTGCCGAGCAGGCCGATGAGGATGCCGAAACCGCGGTTGCCTCGGTCCCGCGGTGCTTCCGGCGCCTGCACGAAGAGCGGGAACTGCTGCTGCGCAGGAGTGAGCGGCTGTGAGCCGGCCTCCGGGACCGGCGCGTACGCCGCCGCCGGGTAGGGGTGCTGCTCGTCGTCGACGACGGTGCTCGCCACCGTCGGTGTTCCTTCGTCATCGACCTGTCGGTCCGACGGTTCGGACCAGGCCTGACGGACGGGCAGCGGTTCGCGGGCGGCGGGAGCAGAGGGCGCGGTCTCAGGCACGATGACGACGGGCTCGGAGACGGCTGGGCTGCTGAGATCCGGCTCGTCGAGGATCGGCGGGACGACGACGGGCTCTGCGGCGCGGGCGTCGGCCTGGGCGTCATCGGAGCGCTCTGCAGGCAACTCGGACGGTGGGATCACCGCGGTGTGGCCGGCTTCCTCATGCGAGCGCGCCGAGTCGGATGCGACGGTCTCGTCCGCTCCGGCATCGGCGGCGTCGACGGCGTCACGCGCGGCGGCATCACGCGCGACGGCATCCGCCTCGGCACGATCCGACGGACCTGATGCGGGGGTCGGGTTGCTCATGACTCGCTCCTTCATCGGCGCCGTGGCGGCACCTCGTCCGCCACTGTAGCAACGGTGCGGGCCGATGCCGGGGAACCGCGCTGGGCGGCTGGGGACTTGACATCGCAGCCCTCGCAAGGCTCCGAGCCCGATTCAGGCCGAATTCAGGCCGAACGGCAATCGTCGGCATAGCTCGGATTGCTCTGATGGAGGCACGTGTTCGACCGGCTCCTCCCCCGTGCCGGTCGGCACGCCTCTTCGCCCCACGCCTCTTCCCCACGCCTCGGAGCCCCACCGCATGACGCCTCGCCATTCCGCGAACCACCCCTCTGACACCGATTCCGGCGCGCAGCGGTCCCGCGTGAGCCGGCGGACGATCGTGGTGTCGGCTCTCGCCGTGACCGGGTTCGCGGCGTGCGTCGCCTTCGGCGTCGCCGACGTCCAGCGCGCGACGTCCGGCGCTTCAGGCGTCCAACGGACGGCGGGCGCATCCGAGCTCGTGCCCCCGTCCGCGACGCCAGCCCCGTCGACCGATGCAGTGCCCGCGGCCGCCGGGACCACCGCCGACCCCGCCGGCACCGGCATCACACCGGCGTTCGATCCGGCCCTCCCCGAAGCCGTCCGGACGCAGATGGCGTACGTCGCGGCCCACTGGAACAGCTACAACCTCGCCCACTACGGCTCGCTCCCCGACACGGATTGCGCGAACTTCGCGAGCCAGAGTCTCCTGGCCCGCGGCTGGACCATGTCGGAGGACTGGTGGGCCGAGGGGTCGGCGGACGACTTCGACTTCTCGAAGGCCTGGGTCAGCTCGACGTACTTCATGTACTACGCGGAGGACCACCCCGAGCTCGCGACGGCGCTCGACGACACGCAGCGTGCGCAGGTGAAGGTCGGCGACATCGTCCAGTTCGACTGGGACAGGAGCGGCGACCGCGACCACACCGGCATCGTGACCGCTGTGGTCCCCACGGCCACGGGCATCGACATCCGCTATGCGGGGCACACCGACGACACCGTCGACCGTTCCGTCGACTGGGCGATCACCGAGTACCACCCCGGTGGCGCCGTGTACTACTGGAGCATCGCCTAGCGCTGTTCCCCTGCTCCCGGCCGCAGATCGGCTCGCGTGCGCTGACGAAGATCCTGCCGCGGATCAGGAGGGGAAGAGCGACTTCACGATCGTGTCGGTCCAGCCGGTGAGCGCGATGTTCGCCCAGCGGGTCGCGACCCACGTGCCGTCCCTCAGGAAGTGACGCTCGCCCACGTCGGCACCGTCACCGCTCTGCTCGATGGAGCACGTTGTGCCTCCGTGCTCCTCGGTGCACGTGAAGCCCGCTTCGTTCATGCGGGCGAGTGCTGCGGCCTGGCGCTCAGCCGCCACGGCCGCGATGTTCGTGAGGGTGAACACCTCTCCGCCACCACTCGCCTTCGTCAAGGTGCAGTTCAATCGGCCGGACGTCGTCGAGAGGAGGTCCTGCAGCGCAGCATCGTTCGAGCCGATGAATTCGGTGTCGATCGTGTCGTTCGTCCAGGCCGGATTGAGCGCGAGGAACCCGTCCTTCGTGAGGTCCTCGATGTACCCGGCCGGAAAGAGCTCCGGACAGGTGGCGGGGATGACCGGGCCGCCGGCGACGGGCGGATTCGACGGCTCCGTGGTCGGTATGTCCGTGGGATCGGCGACGGGAGTGCTGCTCGAGGGCAGGCTCGGCGTCGCCGCCGGCGCACCGCCCAACTGCCCGAACACGATGAGACCGACCATCACGACGAGCGCGACCGTCAGAGCACCCGCCGCGACGCCGAGGATGATCACACCTCGGTTCCGCTTGGGGCGCGCGACCGGCTCATCAGCGGACACGACGGGGGCGCCCGCCGGCTGGTGGGGAACGTGCTCCGGCTGGTGGTGCGGTTCGGCTGGTCGCTGCTCGCCGTCGTGATCAGTCATCCGACCAGGATGTCTGAGCCCGGACTGCCATGCAACCCGGGCCACCCCTGACATCGCGGTGGTATGGACCCGGCGCCGGGTACGCCGAAGGGCCCGCCTGCCGAAGCAGACGGGCCCTCACGACGTGCGACCGAACCCTAGTTGTAGTTCCCCGGGGTGAAGTCGTCGGAGCTGAAGCTGTCGAAGTCGACGAAGCTCAGATCGGACTCGTTGAACGCGCCGTCCTCACCGAAGATCCGGTTCGGGTAACGCTCCGCCTTGGCTTCTTCCGTCGCCTCGACGATCACGTTGCGGTAGCGCGGCAGACCGGTACCGGCCGGGATGAGCTTACCGATGATGACGTTCTCCTTGAGGCCGACCAGCGGGTCGCTCTTGCCTTCCATGGCGGCCTGCGTGAGCACACGCGTGGTCTCCTGGAAGGAAGCGGCCGACAGCCACGACTCGGTCGCGAGGGAGGCCTTGGTGATACCCATGACTTCCTGACGAGCCGATGCCGTACGGCGACCCTCGGACACGGCCGAGCGGTTGAGCTCGGCGTAGCGCAGCCGGTCGACGAGCTCACCAGGCAGCAGGTCGGTGTCGCCGTGGTCGACGACGGTCACCTTCCGCAGCATCTGGCGCACGATGACCTCGATGTGCTTGTCGTGGATCGGGACGCCCTGCGAACGGTAGACGCCCTGCACACCACCGACGAGGTGCTTCTGCACCTCACGGACGCCCTGCACGCGCAGGACTTCCTTCGGGTCGACGGCGCCGACGTGGATCTTCTGACCCAGCTCGACGTGCTGTCCATCCTCGACGAGGAGGACCGCACGCTTCAGCACCGGGTAGATGACCGGCTCGTCGCCGTTGTCCGGCGTCAGGATGACCTTGCGGGCCTTGTCGTTCTCGTCGATCGTGATGCGACCAGCGGCTTCGGCGATCGGAGTCGCACCCTTGGGGGTACGAGCCTCGAACAGCTCCTGCACGCGGGGCAGACCCTGCGTGATGTCGTCGGCCGATGCAGAACCACCCGTGTGGAAGGTACGCATCGTGAGCTGGGTTCCCGGCTCACCGATCGACTGTGCGGCGATGATGCCGACGGCCTCACCGATGTCGACGAGCTTGCCCGTGGCGAGCGAGCGGCCGTAGCAGGCTGCACACACACCGACGGTGGACTCGCACGTCAGGACCGAACGGACCTTGATGTTCTCCACACCGGCGGTCACGAGCTTGTCGATGAGCACGTCACCGACGTCCTCGCCGGCCTCGGCGACGACGGTCCCCTTGGGGTCCACGGCGGCAGCGGCGAGCGAACGGGCGAACACGGAGTTCTCCACGTTCGGGTCGCGCACCAGGTTGCCCTGGCTGTCGACGTTCGCGATGGCGAGCTCGAGACCCTTCGACGTACCGCAGTCGTCTTCGCGGATGATGACATCCTGCGAGACGTCGACGAGACGACGCGTGAGGTACCCGGAGTCGGCCGTACGGAGAGCCGTGTCGGCCAGACCCTTTCGAGCACCGTGGGTCGCGATGAAGTACTCCGCGACCGACAGGCCCTCACGGTAGGAGGAGATGATCGGGCGAGGGATGATCTCACCCTTCGGGTTGTTCACCAGGCCTCGCATACCCGCGATGTTGCGGATCTGCAGCCAGTTACCACGAGCACCCGACGACACCATGCGGTTGATGGTGTTGTCTTCCGGGAAGTTCGCGCGCATGGCTTCAGCGACCTTCTCGGTGGCTTCCGTCCAGATCTTGATGAGCTCCTGACGACGCTCCGTGTCGGTGGTCAGACCCTTGTCGAACTGGCTCTGGACCTTCGCGGCCTGCTTCTCGTAGCCCGCGACGATCTCGCGCTTGTTCGGCGGCGTGAGGACGTCGCTGAGCGCGACGGTCACACCGGAACGGGTGGCCCAGTGGAAGCCGGCGTCCTTGATGTTGTCAAGGGTCGCCGCGACGACGGTCTTCGGGTAACGCTCCGCGAGGTCGTTGACGATCGACGACAGGTTGCCCTTGTCCGCGATGTCCTCGAAGTACGGGTAGTCATCCGGGAGCGCCTCGTTGAAGAGTGCGCGACCGAGCGTGGTCGTGACGAGCGCCACACCGCTGCCCTTGTAGCCCTCGGGCGCAGCGCCCTCGGCGAAGGTGATGTCGTGCAGGCGGATCCGCACCTTGGCGTTGAGGTCGAGCGAGCCCTGGTCCTTGGCGAGGATCGCCTCGGCGACGGACGAGAACGCACGGCCTTCACCCTCGACACCGCTCTTGAGCGTGGTCAGGTGGTGCAGACCGACGATCATGTCCTGCGTGGGCAGGGTGACCGGGCGTCCGTCGGACGGCTTCAGGATGTTGTTCGAAGCGAGCATCAGGATGCGAGCTTCGGCCTGGGCCTCGACCGACAGGGGCAGGTGGACAGCCATCTGGTCGCCGTCGAAGTCTGCGTTGAACGCAGCACACACGAGCGGGTGCAGCTGGATGGCCTTGCCCTCGACGAGCTGAGGCTCGAACGCCTGGATGCCGAGACGGTGCAGCGTCGGTGCGCGGTTGAGCAGCACCGGACGCTCGCGGATGATCTCCTCGAGCACGTCCCAGACCTCGGGACGGCTGCGCTCGACCATGCGCTTCGCGGCCTTGATGTTCTGAGCGTGGCTCAGGTCGATCAGACGCTTGATGACGAACGGCTTGAAGAGCTCCAGAGCCATCTGCTTGGGCAGACCACACTGGTGCAGCTTCAGCTGCGGGCCGACGATGATGACCGAACGGCCGGAGTAGTCGACGCGCTTGCCGAGGAGGTTCTGACGGAACCGACCCTGCTTCCCCTTCAGCATGTCGCTGAGGGACTTGAGCGCACGGTTACCCGTACCGGTCACCGGACGACCACGACGACCGTTGTCGAACAGTGCGTCAACGGCCTCCTGCAGCATCCGCTTCTCGTTGTTCACGATGATCTCGGGCGCACCGAGGTCGAGCAGACGACGCAGACGGTTGTTGCGGTTGATCACACGACGGTAGAGGTCGTTGAGGTCGGAGGTCGCGAAGCGGCCACCGTCCAGCTGGACCATCGGGCGCAGTTCCGGCGGGATCACCGGGACGACGTCGAGGACCATCGCGGCCGGCGAGTTGCCGGTGATGAGGAACGAGTTGACCACGCGCAGACGCTTGATGGCGCGGATCTTCTTCTGACCCTTGCCTTCCGCGATCTGGTGGTGGAGCAGCTCGGACTCGGCAGCGAGGTCGAAGGACAGCAGGCGCTTCTTGACGGCCTCTGCACCCATGTACGCCTCGAAGTACAGGCCGAAACGGTCCTGCAGCTCGTGGAACACGGCGTCTTCCGGCTTCAGGTCGCCGACCTTCAGGTTGCGGAAGTCCTCCCAGACGCGCTCGAGGTGGGCGATCTGCTCGTCGTACGACTTGCGGGTCTGACCCATCTCCTTCTCAGCGGCGTCCTTGGTGCGACGCTTCTGCTCGCTCTTGGCACCTTCGGCCTCGAGGACGACGAGGTCGTCTTCGAGCTTCTTCAGGCGGTCCGCGATGCGCGAGTCGCGCTGGTCGCCGAGGGTCTTGATCTCGAGACGGAGCTCGTTCTCAAGGCCGGGCATGTCCTGGTGACGTGCGTCCTCGTCCACATCGATGACCATGTAGGCCGCGAAGTAGATGACCTTCTCGAGGTCCTTCGGCGCCATGTCCAGCAGGTAGCCGAGACGCGAGGGAACACCCTTGAAGTACCAGATGTGCGTGACGGGCGCGGCCAGTTCGATGTGGCCCATGCGCTCACGGCGCACAGACGACTTCGTGACCTCGACACCGCAGCGCTCACAGACGATGCCCTTGAAGCGGACACGCTTGTACTTGCCGCAGGCGCACTCCCAGTCACGGGAAGGTCCGAAGATCTGTTCACCGAACAGACCGTCCTTCTCGGGCTTGAGGGTGCGGTAGTTGATGGTCTCGGGCTTCTTGACCTCACCGTGCGACCAGGCACGGATGTCGTCTGCGGTGGCCAGACCAATGCGAAGCTCGTCAAAAGTTGTGACGTCGAGCAATGTATCTCCTATGAAAGGTTTCGTCAGTCTCTACAGTGGTCAGGCTTAGATCTCGTCGATCGACGAGGACTCGAACCTGGAGGAAATGTTGATGCCGAGCTCCTCGGCGGCGCGGAACGCGTCGTCGTCGGTGTCGCGCAGGCTCACTGCGGTGCCGTCGGCCGAGAGGACCTCGACGTTCAAGCACAGCGACTGCATTTCCTTGATCAGCACCTTGAAGCTCTCGGGGATACCGGGCTCCTGGATGTTCTCGCCCTTGACGATCGCTTCGTACACCTTGACGCGGCCGAGGATGTCGTCGGACTTGATCGTGAGGAGCTCCTGCAGTGCGTAGGCGGCGCCATAGGCCTCGAGGGCCCACACCTCCATCTCACCGAAGCGCTGTCCACCGAACTGCGCCTTACCACCCAGCGGCTGCTGCGTGATCATCGAGTAGGGACCCGTGGAGCGTGCGTGGATCTTGTCGTCGACGAGGTGGTGCAGCTTCAGGATGTACATGTAGCCGACCGACACCGGTGCGGGGAACGGCTCACCGGAACGACCGTCGAACAGACGGGTCTTTCCGCTGGAACCGATCAGACGGTCACCGTCGCGCGTGACGTTCGTCGAGTCGAGGAGACCAGCGATCTCCTCCTCCGACGCGCCGTCGAACACGGGGGTCGCGACCTTCGTGTTCGGCTCGGCCGAGTGCGCCGCGGCAGGGAGCTTCTTGGCCCAGGCCGGCTTGCCCTCGACGTTCCAGCCCTGCTTGGCGATCCAACCGAGGTGCAGTTCGAGCACCTGGCCGAAGTTCATTCGACCGGGGATGCCGAGCGGGTTGAGGATGATGTCGACAGGGGTCCCGTCCTCGAGGAACGGCATGTCCTCGACCGGCAGGATCTTCGCGATGACACCCTTGTTGCCGTGACGGCCGGCGAGCTTGTCGCCCTCGGTGATCTTGCGCTTCTGGGCGATGTAGACGACCACACGCTGGTTGACGCCTGAGCCGAGCTCGTCGTCGCCGTCCTGTGCGTCGAACACCTTGACGGCGATGATCGTGCCGGCTTCACCGTGGGGAACCTTGAGCGAGGTGTCGCGCACTTCGCGGCTCTTCTCATTGAAGATCGCGCGGAGCAGACGCTCTTCGGCGGAGAGTTCGGTCTCACCCTTCGGCGTGACCTTGCCCACGAGAATGTCGCCGGGGCGAACCTCTGCACCGATGCGGATGATGCCGCGCTCGTCCAGGTCCTTCAGGAGCTCCGGGCTGACGTTGGGGAGGTCACGGGTGATCTCCTCCTTGCCGAGCTTCGTGTCGCGAGCGTCGACTTCGTACTCTTCGATGTGGATCGAGGAGAGGACGTCGTCCTTCACCAGGTTCTGGCTGAGGATGATCGCGTCCTCGAAGTTGTGACCCTCCCACGTCATGAACGCCACGAGGAGGTTCTTGCCGAGCGCGAGCTCGCCGTTCTCCGTCGCGGGGCCGTCTGCGATGACCTCACCGGCTTCGATGCGGTCGCCTTCCGAGACGATGACGCGGTTGTTGTAGCTCGTGCCCTGGTTGGAGCGGTCGAACTTGCGCAGGTAGTAGGTCTGCGTTCCACCCTCGTCGAGCTGGATGGTGACGGATTCCGCCGACACCTCCTGGATGACGCCGGCCTTGTCGGCGGTGACGACATCGCCGGCGTCGATGGCTGCGTAGCCCTCCATACCGGTGCCGACGAGCGGCGAGTCGGAACGGAGCAGCGGAACGGCCTGACGCTGCATGTTCGCACCCATGAGGGCGCGGTTCGCATCGTCGTGCTCGAGGAACGGGATGAGCGACGTCGCGACGGAGACCATCTGACGAGGCGACACGTCCATGTAGCCGATGCCGTCTGCGGGGAAGAGGTCGACCTCGCCGCCCTTCTTGCGGGCGAGCACGCGGTCCTCCTGGAAGTGGCCGTCCGCCTTCAGCGGAGCGTTGGCCTGGGCGACGATGTAGTCGTCCTCTTCCATGGCGGTCAGGTAGTCGATGTCATCGGTCACTCGACCGGCGACGACGCGACGGTACGGGGTCTCGATGAAACCGAACGAGTTGATGCGCGCGAAGGATGCGAGCGAACCGATCAGACCGATGTTCGGGCCTTCAGGGGTCTCGATGGGGCACATGCGGCCGTAGTGGGACGGGTGAACGTCTCGCACCTCGACGCCTGCGCGCTCACGGGACAGACCACCGGGTCCGAGGGCAGACAGACGACGCTTGTGGGTCAGGCCCGCGAGCGGGTTGTTCTGGTCCATGAACTGCGAGAGCTGCGACGTTCCGAAGAACTCCTTGATCGCGGCGACGACGGGTCGCACGTTGATCAGGGTCTGCGGCGTGATCGCCTCGATGTCCTGCGTGGTCATGCGCTCGCGGACGACGCGCTCCATCCGGGACAGACCCGTGCGGACCTGGTTCTGGATGAGCTCGCCGACGGCGCGGATGCGACGGTTGCCGAAGTTGTCGATGTCGTCCGTGTCGAGACGGAGGTCGACGGGCTTGCCGTTGCGCACGCCGGGCAGCGTGGTGGTGCCGCGGTGCAGGGCGACGAGGTACTTGATCGTGGCGACGATGTCGTCGACGGTCAGGACCGAGTCGCTGAGCTGCTTGTCGAGGCCCAGCTTGTTGTTGATCTTGTAGCGACCGACCTTCGCGAGGTCGTAGCGCTTCGAGTTGAAGTAGAAGTTGTCGAGGAGCGCACGTGCGGCCTCGGCAGCGACCTGCTCGCCCGGACGGAGCTTGCGGTAGATGTCGCGCAGCGCGTCTTCCTTGGTGAGGATCGTGTCCTTCTCGAGCGTGAGCTCGATCGACTCGTAGCCCTGGAACTCCTGCAGGATCTCCTCGCTCGACAGGCCGAGGGCCTTGAGGAACACGGTGACGGACTGCTTGCGCTTGCGGTCGATGCGGACGCCGACCTGGTCGCGCTTGTCGATCTCGAACTCGAGCCATGCGCCACGGCTCGGGATGATGCGAGCCGAGAAGATGTCCTTGTCGGAAGTCTTCTCCTGAGCGGACTCGAAGTAGACGCCCGGGCTGCGGACCAGCTGGGAGACGACGACGCGCTCGGTGCCGTTGATGATGAACGTTCCGCGCTCGGTCATGAGCGGGAAGTCGCCCATGAAGACCGTCTGCGTCTTGATCTCACCGGTGAGGTGGTTCATGAACTCTGCTTCGACGTACAGCGGAGCAGCGTAGGTCTTGCCACGCTCCTTGCACTCGTCGATCGAGTACTTCTCCGGCTCGAGGTACGGGTTGGCGAAGCTGAGCTGCATCGTCTCGCCGAGGTCCTCGATGGGGGAGATCTCCTCGAAGATCTCGTCGAGGCCGCTCTTCGTCGGCAGGTCCTGCCTGCCGGCCTGGGTGGCTTCAGCGACGCGTGCCTTCCACACGTCGTTGCCGACCAGCCAGTCGAAGCTTTCGGTCTGCAGAGCCAGAAGGTCTGGAACCGTCAGCGTGTCGGTGATCTTCGCGAACGAGAGGCGGGATGCTCCGCGGCCGTTCTTGGGTGAGTTGGTGGATGCGTTGCGCGCAGCAGCCAAGGGATAACCTCCGGGGGCCTGTTGGGGGCCGAGTTACTGGTCGTCAGTGGAGTTACTCACAGATTCGAGCCGGTGACGGAGTGAACCGTACACGCGAAGCCGACCGCAATATGAAGGCAGGAAAGATCTGGGAGCGCAAAGAACAACTATAGGCCGGAAATCCCGGCGTGTCCAGTCTTTGCTTGACGAGTTTTCACATCTCCGGTATAACGTCCAGCTGTCGTCCTGCCCCTCCCCTACTGAGGCCACCGCAACTCCTTCGATTCGGACTGTCCGGATCCGCGGATCCCCGTGTTTCCGGGGATGCGGACCGAGCCGCAGTCCGGATTGAAGGAGTTGTGCTCGATGGGAGGGCGGCGCGGCGGGCAGACACGGAGGCATACAGTTGGAGGATGGACGAGCCACAGGTACGACTCGGGGTCAGCGGCTACCTGGCGAAGATCGAAGCCGACCGCTTCGTGCCCGGAACCTTCCAGCTCGTCGTCGACGGAACACCGCAGTCGCACGTCAACCTCGACAACCCGGAAGAGTTGTTCTTCGAGTACGTGCAGCGGATCGGGCACATCATCGACCAGATCGGCACGCCCGGACGACCGATCACCGCCGTCCACCTCGGCGCCGGCGCACTGACGCTCCCCCGCTACGTCGAGGCGACGCGGCCCGGATCACGGCAGCAGGTCGTCGAACTCGAACGGGAACTCGTCGAACTCGTCCGCGAGCACCTCCCCCTCCCCAAGCGCGCCCAGATCCGCGTCCGCTACGGCGACGCGCGCGAGATCGTCGCCAAGCTGCCGCCGGGACTCCACGGGACCGTCGACCTCGTCGTCGTCGACGTCTTCAGCGGAGCGAACACCCCGGCCCACGTCACGAGCACGGAGTTCTACGCGTCGGCCGTGGACCTGCTCGCGCCGGGCGGCGTCATCGTCGTGAACGTCGCCGATGGCCAGGGCCTCGCCTTCGCGCGCGGTCAGGCCGCGACGCTCGCGAACTCGGTCGCGCACGTCGCAGCCCTGGCGGAGACGCAGGTCCTCAAGGGCCGCCGCTTCGGCAACGTCGTGCTCGTCGGCTCCAACACCGAACTCCCCCTCGACTACCTCCCGCGCCTCATGGCCGCCGGCCCGCACCCGGCCAAGTCGGTCTCCGGCCGGGAACTGCGCGACTTCATCGCGGGCGCCTCCGTGGTGACCGATGCGACGGCGGTCCCGTCGCCGAGTCCCGGCAAGGGGATCTTCCAAGCGAAGTGAGCCGAGCGGGTCGACGGCGCGGGGCGGACACGGCGATCACCGACCGGTCGCATCCCCGTCACGGAGCGGACTCGATCGGAACGCGACACGCGACGCGGGACACCGATGTCGGCGGCCGGGAGTACCCTGACCACATGGCAGAACTCGGCCGGGTCACCGCATGGGCACAGGCTCTCATCACGCTGCACCTCGACCCTGCCGTGTGGACGTTCGGCTTCGACAACGCGAAGCGCCGCGCGGGCCTCTGCAACTTCACGACCAAACGCATCACTGTCTCCCGGTACCTCGCCGCGCGGTACGAGGACGATGAGATCCACCAGATCCTCCTGCACGAGGTCGCCCACGCGCTCGCCGGTCCCCGCGCGGGCCACGGGGTGAAGTGGAAGCGCATCGCCGCAGAGCTCGGGTACGAGGGCTCACGCCTGCACGACGGCGAGACGGCCGACGAGCTCGCGCCGTGGGTGGGCACCTGCCCGGCAGGCCACCTGCTCTACCGCCACCGACGCCCCACCCGCACGACGTCGTGCGGCAAGTGCTCCCGGTCCTTCGACCCGCGGTTCCTCCTCACGTGGGAGCACCGCGAGGTGACGCCGTCGATGCGTCGCCGCGCCGCGGCATCGGACGGCTCCGACACCGGTCGCGCGGGCGCCTGACGTGGCCGCGACGACGACGCCCAGGGAACGATGGGTGGCGTTGCTGCGCGGCGTCAACGTGGGCGGGATCACCGTCAGATCCGCGGACCTCGCGACGATGATGACGGGCCTCGGATACACCGACGTGAAAACCGTGCTCGCGAGCGGCAACGTGCTCTTCACCGCAGACGGCACCTCCCCCGGTTCAGCAACGGACGCCAATGGACTGAAACGCGACATCGAACAGGCGCTTGCCGACACCTTCGGATACGAGGCGTGGATCGTGCTGAGCTCCCAGGGAGCGCTCCAGACGGTCGTCGACGACTACCCGTGGGAGGAGACGCCGGAGCTGCAGCCATACGTCATGTTCGGGTCAGAGCAGTCGTCGCTCGACGAGCTCCTCGCGTTCACGAAGACGCTCGACGACCAACCGGACCGTGTGCAGGAAGGCCACGGCGTCCTCTACTGGGAGGTGCCGAAGGGCATGAGCGTCGACACCGCGTTCGCGAAGGAGTCGGCCAAGAAACGCTACAAGGCGACGACGACCACGAGGAACGTGCGCACGCTGCGCAAACTGCTGCCCTGAGCAGCGCTGCCCGGTCGATGCCGCCAGTCGGCACCACGCCTCACACGTCGCCGGCGATGCAGAACTCGTTGCCCTCCGGATCGGCCATCGTCTGCGAGACGGGCCCTCGATCCGCGGTGCGCCACAGTCTCGTCGCGCCGAGCGATTCGGCCCGCTCGACCTCCACTTCGAGTCCGGCGGATCCGGCCGGCAGATCGAGGTGGACGCGGTTCTTCGCGGACTTCCCCTCCGGCACGAGCTGGAAGTACAGGCGCGGGCCCACACCGGCTGGATCCCTCGCAGCAGCGACTTCCCGGAACGCGCTCTGCCCGTCGATGACGATCCTGCCGCTCTCCGGCAACCGCCCGTCCGCGACGAGTTGGTCGACGAACGCCCCGTGCCGCTCCACCTCGTAG
Source organism: Plantibacter lichenum (assembly GCF_050587525.1). Classification (NCBI taxonomy): domain Bacteria; kingdom Bacillati; phylum Actinomycetota; class Actinomycetes; order Micrococcales; family Microbacteriaceae; genus Plantibacter; species Plantibacter lichenum. Next base: position 248,405 of record NZ_JBOBFT010000007.1, read on the forward strand.
TGCAGGAGCGCAGCCCAGAACGCGGCCTGCGCGTGCGGATCAGCCGTATCGAACGTGACCTGGATCATCGGTGCTCCTCGTCGTGACGTGCGTCGGCGCCGACGGCTACTCGCCGGTGACCCCGTCCAACTGCTCGCGCAGGATGTCGATGTGCCCGAGGTGGCGCGCCGTCTCCTCGATGAGGTGCAGGATGATCCAGCGCAGCGAGAAACGGCCGTCCCCCGCGGCGCTCAGGTCGTCGAGGGAGTACTTCGATGCGACCTCGCGGGATTCTGCGCACGCGAGTTCGTAATCGGCGATGATCTCCTCGAGCGAGTCCTCGGCGGTCACCCGGAATTCACCGTCCGGATCCTCGTCGGAGTAGTGGACCGGAACGAACTCCTGCCCGTCCATGTCCTCGCGGAACCAGCTGCGCTCGACGTCGGCGAGATGTCGGACGAGACCGGAGACCGTCGTGAGACTCGGGAGCAGGCGCTTCGCCGCATCGGCATCGCTCAGCCCGCGCGCCTTCCAGACGACCGATGCGCGCTGATGGTCGAGGAATGCTTCGAGCATGGGACGTTCGTCGCCCCGCTCCGGCCCGCGCGGACGGTCGTCGGGCCGGAGCTCGGCGGAGTCGCTCATCGGGTCGCCTCGGCGTCCGGGCAGCTCACGCGGGCGATCAGTCGGTGACGGTCACGCCGGGCGCGAACGCGACGTAGCCGGCGAAGTCCTTGCCGACGCGATCGAACGCGGTGGGGTACGGGTTCGGGTAGCTCCACGCCTGGTCGACGGCGACGTCGTCGCCCTGCTTGATGCTGAAGTACTGGCACTCGCCCTTCCACGGACAGGTGTAGGGCGTCGGGCTCTCGACGAGGAGGCCCTTCGTCACGCTCGACGGCGGGAAGTACCAGTTCCCCTCGATCTTGATGAGGTCCTCTTCAGGGGCCTCGGCGACGACGGTTTCTCCCAGGAGTGCACGCATGGTCCGACCCTACGCCCGGAACTCGCCGCCGTCCAGGACGGGGACGGTCGTCGACACGTCGACTTCCCGGGCCGCCTGCACGAGCTCGGCGTCGCCGGTCTGCGCGAGGAGCTGCGCGGATCCCGATGCCGAAAGCAGATGGCCGACGCCATTGCGGAGCCCGTCGAACGCGGCTGCCGCAGCGGCGGCCTCCGGGGAGGTGTAGTCGATGCCGCGGGCGCCGAGGGCGTCGATGATCGCTCCGGCGCCGAAGAAGTCCTCGACCGCGAATCGCGGGGAACCTGCTTCATCGACATCACCGACGGCGACCACGACGATGCTGGTCCGACGACCGAGCTCGGCCTGCTTCGCGATGATCCAGTCGGCGACGGCCGAGCGGTTGCGGAGGCAGCCGGCGACCACCATGGCGCCCGTCGCGGCGAGCGCCGTCGCGACCGCTGCACCCGCGTGCGGGTCGCCCGTCTCGTCGAGCGCGGTGGCCGCCCCGGCGGTCGCTGCGAGCTCGAGGGAGGTCGAGTAGGAGAGCACGTCGACGACCACGGCGACGTCGGCCGGAGCGATCCGCCCTGCGCCTCGGGACGACCAGTCGAACCGGACCTGGTACTTCGTCTGGGAGAACGGCGGATGGACGGGGATCGGCTGGGTCACCCGTCCATCGTATCGATGACGCGGTGCGGGTCGTGGCGGGCACATGATCGGCCGCTCGGCGTCGCCACGCCAGGACGAAAGGCGCTCAGCGGTCCCGTCGGTCCTCGGGGTACTCGCGCTCCTCGGGATGCCTCGGACGCATTTCGTTGCGGATCAGATCGAAATCATGCCGGGAGAGTTCGATGAGTCCTCGACGCAGCTGGTAGCCCCAGTTGGGGTCGAGGCTCGTGAAGTCGAGGAGGCTCCGCAGGGGTCGGATCGGTGCCTCGCGGGCGTCCGGGAAGTAGTCGACCCGTCGTCGCCACGGTTTCCAGTCCTGTCCGGACATCGTGCCGGTCTCCGCCTGGTACACGGTGTCGTCGGCGATCCGGCCGATGGCGGTGAACGCGCGCAGTGGTTCGCCGTCCGGCGTGGAGACGCGGGGAGAGTAATAGACGATGCCGTCTGACTCGTGCATCCGCTCCAAACCGCCGCGGTTGCCGTGGTTGATCTGCGCGTAGCCCTGGCGCATGCCGATGAGCGCGTGGTCTCGGTGGACCACGCCCAGCCAGTACCGGATCGCCATGCTTCCTGTCTAGCGCATGGGAAGCCGCTTCCCCGCCTGCCGCCCCGCCACCTGCCGCCCCGCGGGGCTGCCGAGGTGAGGCTTCCGGTCGTTCAGACGCTCCGGAAACGACCGGAAGCCTCATCTCAGCGCAGAAAACGCCGCGCGTGGCACACTGGGGGCATGCGCGTGATGCTCAAGCTCGTCCTCGACACCGACGTCGACTCCGCCTGGCGCGCCCTGCGCTCGCCGACCGTCCTGCAGGAGCTGTACAGCCCCCTCATGATGCTCGAGTCGCTCTCCCCCGACGGCTTCCCCACCGTGTGGGAGCCCGGCGCGTACCCGGTGCGGGTGCAGGCGGCGGGAGCGATTCCGATCGGCAAGCAGATCATCGACCTCAGTTTCATCGAGCGTCGCGACGGCGTCCGCATCCTGCACGATTCCGGCAGCCCCGAGACGGGCCCGCTCAGCAAGCTCGCCGGCTGGGACCATCAGATGGCTGTTTCGCGAGTGCCCGGCGACCCGTCCAAGACCCTCTACAGGGACCGGCTCATCATCAAGGGGTCGATCGCCCCGCTCTACTGGTACCCGCTGTGGGCCACGTGGCAATGGCGCGGTTCTCGGATCAAGGCCCTCGCACCGACGTGGGCGTTCGATCCGCCGATCCCGTCAGGTGACGACGAGGACGGCACTGCGGGCTGATCCAACGGCCGCGGCACCGCCCTCCCGATGCGGTCCGATCCGATCAGTCGCCGAACGCCTGCGCACGCCTGCGACGGAGCACGAGCACAGCGCCGAGCGACACGAGCAACGCGGCGAGCGCGGCCACGCGGCCCGCATCGGCCCCCGTGACCTGCAGCCGGCCGTCGCCACCGAACAGCCCGCCGACTCCGCTCGGTGCTCCCCCGCCCGCGCCGGGCTCCGTGCCCGGACCGGTTCCAGGCTCCGTCCCGGGCCCACCGCCGTCGAATGCGATCGAGGAGAGGAAGACGTCTCCCGCTCCAGCGTTGGCGGATCCGGCCACAGCGCCGTAGGTGAGGCCCTGGACCAGGCTCGTCCCCTCGACGCCGGGAGCAACGAACAGGTTCGCCTCGTCGAACTCATCCGCGCCGTCGCGAGCCGCCGATCCGAACTGGCCGGTCGCACCGACGACGCCGCCGGCATCCAGTTGCGCGGTGAAGACGTCCACGCCACCTGCCGATGCGGCGATGCGTCCACTCGTGTGTCCGACGACGAGCACACCGCCGTCAGTCCCCGTCTGGAGCGCTGCCGCGCGATCGTCACCTTCAGAGCCGAACTGGCTCGTCCAGACACGGTTCCCGGCCTCGTCGTAGCGAGCGACGAACGCGTCCCGGTCACCCGCCGACGCGTCGCCGAGGACACCACGGGTCGAGCCGGCGACGACGACGCCGCCATCGACCACGGCGACGGCCGCGAGCTGGTCCGCCTCTGCCGTCCCGAGCTGCCGCACCCACACGACGGAGCCGTCGGCGCCAAGTCTCGCCAGCCACCCGTCGCCGCCGCCGAGCGCGGTCGTCCCCGGCATCGCGCCCGAGGTACCGCCAGCGACGAACGCCCCGCCGTCCGGTGCCGTGGCGACCGCGTAGGCCTTGTCCTCGCCGGAACCGCCGAACTGCACGGCCCAGTCGACGGTGCCGTCGGAGGCGACGCTCGCAACCATGGCGTCCTTGTCGCCGCCCGACGTCTGGCCGTCGAGCGCGCCGGAGGTGTATCCCGCCAAATAGGCGCCACCGTCGTCGCGACCGGCGACGGCATATGCGCGATCAGCGCTCGACGGGCTGCCGAACAGCGTCCGCCACCGTTCGGATCCGTCCGCGCCGAGCCCGACGGCGAGGGCGTCGTCGTTCTGTCCTGCATCGTGATCGGTCCGCGCGTATCCACCGATGATCGATGTCCCAGCTCCCGTGTCGACGATCCCGTACGCACGCTCGTTGAGCGCCGTCGCGATGCTCGACGTCCAGACGGGCGAGCCGTCTGCGGCGCGACGTTCGACGACGATGTCGAGCCCGCCGGCTCCCGTGTGCTCACCGAGGTCACCGGCCGCGTTGATCACCTGCGTGATCGTGCCGTCCGCCGAGGCGAGCACCCCGCCCGCCCGGTCGTCGCCCGGTGTGCCCGTCTGCGAGCCCTGCCACGGCTCGGTCGGTTCCGTCTGCAGACGCACGGCGATGTCGCGCAGACCTTCGATGAAGGCTGGACGCCACACGTCCCAGTCATGCCCACCGTCGAGCACGCGGAACTCCGCACTGATCCCTGCGACGCGCTTGGCGGCGTTGTACAGCGTCGCCGCCTCGTAGTCGAGGTCGTGCGTTCGGTCCTCCGGCAACGGGTTCACCCATTCGTCGTCTCCGACGGCGATGAACAGATGCACGGGCGATGCCGGATCGAACGCGGCGAACGTGGCCGGGTAGTTCGCGCCCTCGTATCGCGCTTCATCGAAGAGGCGCTCTCCTGCGCCGAAGGCACCGAACTCCTGTGCCGAGGAGTCCTTCGGGGGAGTCGGCACATACACCGCTGGGCTCAAGACGATCGCCTGGGAGAAGAGGTCCTGATGGGCCGTTACGTAGCGGAGTGCGCCTGCTCCGCCCATCGAATAGCCGCCGACCGCACGAGCCGATCGGTCGTCGATCGTGGGGAGCGAGCCGTCGACATCGGCGAGGAGGTCCCGTGTGAACGCGGTCTCCACGGGAGCTCCCGGCTGCGCGGCGGTCCCCGTATAGGCGGAGTCGACGTAGTAGCCGGCCCGATCCGACCACGGCGCATCCGGCATCACGACGACGAGCGGCGGGATGGAGCCGTCGGCGATCAGCGCATCGAGGTCTGGAGCGATCTGCTGCCAGGCGGCCTGGGTGTCGCCCCGACCGTGCAGGAGGTACAGGCTCGGGTACTCCGTGGAGCCCGACGCGTCGTATCCGGGCGGGAGGTAGACGGTGTAGTCGATCGTGCCGACCGCGTCGCTCGGCGCGGTCCTGGCGACCAGCCGGCCGGCCGGAGGTGCCGCGGCTTCGGCCAGTGCTCTTACGGGTGCAGATGCCGTTGCAGGTGCTGCGACGGCGGGCTGCCCAACGGCGAACGGCACGGCCAACGCCACCACCCCGACGACCCCCGCGAGGAGTCGCCTCCGTCGGCGGCCGGGGTCGGTGCCGATCGGCGCGGTGGGGACGCGTCGGCCTTCGGACGATCGGACAGTGTTCCACTTCATCGTGGGACTCCTCATGTTTCGCGGTGGGTTCGTTCTCGACGGAGCGCCGAGGTGAGGCTTCCGGCTGTTCAGGGGGCGCCTGGACGACCGGAAGCCTCACCTCAGCGGATGTTCGGGGGCGGGGTGGGGGTAGGGGGCTGAGGGGAACGACGGAGGATGGAGCGCGCACGGCCGAGCATCGCAGCATCGACCATCTCGCCGGTCGACAGGACTGCCACACCGCCGTCGGTCAGAGCAGCCAGCACGGCCTCCGCCCACACGAGCTCCGCAGCGTCGGGAGCGAAGGCGCGAGCGATGACGGGGAGCTGGGTCGGATGGATCGCCGTCCGACCGAACCAGCCCAGTCCGCGCCCGCGCACGGTGTCGGCGAACAGCCCGTCGACATCGCGGATGGCCGGATACGCGGACAGCATGGGTGCGGGGAGGCCGGCGGCGACGGCCGCATACAGCAAGCGGACGCGGGCGTAGTCGATGACCTCGGGCGCGGCGGTGCCGAGCTCGCTCCGCAGGTCGGATTCGCCGAGCGCGAGTCGCGTCACGGACGGGTGGGCGGCGATATCCACGGCGCGCTCCACCCCGAGAGCCGATTCGAGGAGCGCCGTGATCGGCCGCCCGCCGGCACGTTCCGCCGCCCGATCGAGCTGCTCGACGCTCTCGACCTTCGGCAGCCTGATCTCGAACGGGGTGACGACGTGCGCGAGCGAATCGAGGTCGGCTCGAGGATCGACGTTCACGCGGACCTGGAGGACGATCGACGCCGCGAGCACGGGATCATCGGCGGGAAGGGCTTCGAGCCAGCGGACGACGTTCCCTCTGGCCACCGCCTTGTCGGTCGGCGCGACCGCGTCCTCAAGGTCCAGGATCACGAGGTCCGCGCCGCTCGATGCCGCGGCACCGAACCGGTCAGGTCGACTCCCCGGCACGTAGAGGCCCGTCACCGGCTCGCGACGAGCGTCTTCGTCGCGCGGGCCGGTCATACAACGCCCCGATCCCGCAGTGCATCGATTGCCGCCTCATCGAGACCGAGCTCCCCGAGCACAGTCGTCGTGTCGGCGCCGTGACGACGACCCGTCCACCGGATCGCGCCAGGGGTGTCGGACAGGCGGAAGAGCACGTTCTGCATCCGGATCGGCCCGAGTTCGTCGTCGTCGATCGTCTGCACCGTGCCGATCGCCCGGTACTGCGGGTCGTCGATCACGCCGCGGACGTCGTACACGGGGGCGACGGCCGCCTGTGCCCGCTCGAATTCCGCGAGGACCTCCGCGGTGGGCCTCGAAGCGATCCACGCGGAGACGGCTTCGTCGAGTTCATCGGCGTGCTCCGCGCGGGTGTGGCCCGACGCGAACCAGGGCTCGTCGACGAGTTCGGGACGCCCGACGAGCCGCAGCACGCGCTCGGCGATCGACTGCGAACTCGTCGACACGGCGACCCACTGGTCGTCGGCCGTCCGGTACACGTTCCGCGGAGCGTTGTTGACGGAGCGGTTGCCCGTGCGCTCCTGGAGGAGGCCCAGCTGGTCGAACGCGGTGATCTGCCCGCCGAGGAGCATGAGGATCGGTTCGATGATCGCGAGGTCGACCACCTGACCGCACCCGGTGTCCGAAGCCGACCGGAGCGCGACCATCACGGCGAAGGCCGTGGAGAGCGCGGCGATGCCGTCGGCGAGTCCGAACGGAGGAAGCGTGGGCGGGCCGTCCGGTTGCCCCGTGAGCGCGGCGAATCCGCTCATCGCTTCGGCGAGGGACCCGAATCCTGGCCTGCCCGAGTATGGGCCGACCTGGCCGAACGCGGTCACCCGGGCGATGACCAACGTCGGATTCGCTTCGAGCAGCTGTTCCGGACCGAGCCCCCATCGTTCGAGGGTCCCCGGCCGGAAGTTCTCGATGAGCACGTCGGCGTCCCGCACGAGCCGCAACAGCAGCTCTGCCCCTTCCGGCACACCGAGGTTGAGTGTGACGGTCCGCTTGTTGCGGCCGAGCGTCTTCCACCAGAGGTTCACACCGTTCTTCGACGGTCCGTGCCCGCGCGACGCGTCCGGCTTCGTGGGGTGCTCGACCTTCACGATGTCGGCGCCGTAGTCGCCGAGGAACGTCGCGGCCAGAGGGCCCGCGAAGAGTGTGGAGATGTCGAGCACCCGCACACCCGCGAGGGGCAGCGGCTGGTGGGCGTCGAACCGCTCGTCGCTCATGAGGCCTCCACATCCCAGGCGAGACGGAAGCCGATGTTCGGTGACCGTTCCATGCCGAGTCCCTGCAGCAGGAACTTGAGCGAGAACGCGGCCGGACGCGAGCCGCCGTCGACGTACCAGTCGGAACCGGTCGCTTCGTGGGACGAACCGCCCTTGAGCATCACGAAGCTGGTGATCCCGTCATTGTGCTCGCTCTCCGTCCAGTTCCAGACGAGCGGCTCGAGCCGTCGGAACCCCGGCTGTTCGGCCGCGAGCTGCCATTCGAACTCCGTCGGCAGGCGCGCCCCGGCCCAGGCGGCGTAGGCACGCGCGTCGTCGAGTGAGACGCCGACCGCTGGCGCGGCAGGAGCGCCGGCACCGATGAGGAATCGGCCCGGATGCGCAGGGACGTACCCGGTCTCCCGCACGAACCGCTCGAACTCCGCGGTCGTGACTTCCTCTCCGGCGACGAGCGCGGAGGCCACTTCCACCTCGATCGTCTCGGACCGCGGATCGTGCAGACGCGGCGGGAGCGGCTTCCATTCCTCCACGTACGGCGCGCCCTGGTAGGTGCCGGTCTCCCGTCGGCGGTACTCGAACGGCAGGCGGTGCAGCCCTCCATGAACGGCGACGACGTCCGAGGGACGAGTCGATGAGATCGATGCGGGTGCGTGCGTCGTGCGGAGCGGGAGCACGCGCTCGGCGACGCGCGTCGGGAAGGTGACGTCATCGCTCCGGGGGTCCGCAGCCGCCGCCGCGACGAGGTCCAGGATCGCTTCGGGCACCTGACCTGTGACGGCGACGACGCCGGCGATGCCGCGGGCGGGTACCGTGATCGTGGCGTCTGCGTCGGCGAGCTCGCGTCCGTCGGTCACGTCGAAGTACCGGACGTCACCGGGGACCGACCCGCCCGTGCGGGACGCGAGCGGTTCGAGAACGGACCCCGTGACGGCTGCACGTCCGCGATTCACGATCGTCCACAGCGTCACGTCGCCGAGCGAGAACCGCGAGGCGTAGACGTCGGCGGCGATCGCTTCGGGGGTCGCATCGACGAGCGGCGTCCACTCACCGTCGATCAGGACGTCGGCGAGCGCGCGCTGCACGCGGACCATGCGGCGCAGGATCGACGCGTCGCGAGCGTTCCAGCCCACCCAGACGCCGAACACGGCGTCCCAGACGAGCATCCCGGCGCCGTTCATCCAGCTCGACTGCAGTTCGTCGCTGTGGTCGCGGTTCCATCGGCGGGTGGAGTGCATCATGTGGCGGCGTTCGTACCAGTGGGCGCGCATGACGCCGGGCGCCTCGCTGTCGGCGAACCACTGCGCCCAGCTGGACTGGTGGTCCTCCACCCGCTGGTTCGGGACCCGCGATTCGCCCTCGAGGAGCATGGGCGGGTCGAGGGAGCGGAGCGTCGTGACGAGCGCGCTGTCGCCCTCCTTCATCGTGTCGAGGAAGACGCCGTCGACGCCGAGCTCACGGCTCACGGCGGCGAGTTCCTCTGGGTCGGTCCCGGACGCGCGGCGTGTGCCGGTGTCCCAGGGATTGTAGTCGATGAAGACCCGGACGCCGCGCTCGTGGAAGGCTGTGACGAGCTCGGGGAGCCCTGGGACCTCCCGGTAGAAGTCGAACTGGTTGCGCTCGTCGATGCCGATGACGGGGTATGCGTGCCAGAGGACGACGGCGTCGTAGCCGCCGTGATGGGCCGTCGCCGCGAGGTACCGGTCGACGTCGAAGCGCTGGGCGGCTCGGTCGAAGAGGCGTTCGTCCCACAGCCAGAGCAGCGAGACGCTGAACGTCCGTGCGGCCCAGGCGGCGCGTTCGTCGTCGTAGGCGGAGCCGCTGTATGCGAGCCGTCCGCGGGCCTCGTCCCTCCAGGCGTGCAACGCTGCCCGCCAGGCCGGCCAGTCCGCGGGGTCGCTAGGGGCGGCGAAGATCTTCGCGATGTCGCCGATCTCCGGGTCGAGTGCGCCGTCGAGCGGCAGTTCGGTCGGACGATCGATGGGGCGGGGGACGAGCGGATCGAGCGTGTTGGTCGGCGCTTCGTCCGGGTCGTGGTGCAGGTCCGAACCGTGCTGGGCGTCCCGGGTGGCGTCGGATGCCACGGCGCCTCGGACTGCTTCGGTGACGGCGACGGTCCGCCTGGCCAACTCGTCGAAGCCGATCCCGTCGAAGCCGGGGATGCTCGATGCGAGTCGGTTGTGCAGTGGGTCGATCCAGGCGAGGGGCAACGAGGCCGCCCCGGTGAGTGCTCCGGCGATGGAACCCGCCGTCGCCCCGACCGAATCCGTGTCCCAGCCGCCGCTCACGGCCGTCGTCACGGTCGTCTGGAAGTCGCCGTCGCCGCGCACGAGTGCGAACGCGAGGAGTGCGGCGTTGTTGAGGACGTGGACCCAGTGGAGGTGTCCGTACTCGGCGACGATCGCATCGATGGCCTCCTCGGCGCCCAGCTCGCTGCGCCCGAGCGATGCACCGAAGCGGATCGCCTGCGCGAAACGGCTCTCGGCCGGGACGACGGAGAGCCCAGCAGCGATGACCTCCTCGACGGAGTCGGCCACGACCGCCGTCGCGCATGCAGCGGCCGCGAACATCGCCCCGTAGAGCCCGCTGCGGTGGTGGCTCAGGCGGCCGTCGGTCCAGGCGGCGCGCGCCGCGGCGACCGGATCGCCCGGGTTCGTCCAGCCGTACACGTCCGTCCGGATCTGGGCTCCGATCCAGTCCTGGAACGGGTTCATGACGGAGGCCGCGTCCTCGGGCTCGATGCCCTCCAGCAGATTGCGGTAGACGATGCGTTCGGCCGTGAAGACGCGTCCGCCGGGGAGGTTCGCAAGCCAGCTCTGCGCCACGTCGTCCGTTGTGAAGTCCGCTCCGTGCGTTTCGAGGAGGCCGAGCGCGACGAGCGGGAAGTTGAGGTCGTCGTCCTCCGGCATGCCCTCGATGTTCTCGACGAGGCTCGTCGGCCGACTGCGGCGATTCCACGGATACCGCTCCGCAACGGCTGGATCGAGTCCGCGTTCGGTGAAGTACCCACTGATCGGCCAGTTGCCCGTCGATTGTGCAATGGCGCGGATGCCGTCCCGTGGGATCTTCTCGACCGGCTTGCCGAGGAGGCATCCGGCCGCACGCCCGAGCCAGGCGCCCAGCACCCGGTCCTCCAGCGCAGCTGCCGTGGCAGCGGCGGAAGCGGTCACGACGCGGGGCCCGACCGCAGATGCAGCGAGCGCGAGGATCGCTTCCAGTCCGTCCGGCTCCGCGGCGAGTAGGGCGTCCGGCGCCTCGAGCGCGTCGAGTTCGACGAGCAGTTCGCGGGCGAGTGCGCGGAGCGCGTCATCCGCCGGGTGCGGTGTGGCGCCGCTCACGGGAGCCGTCGGCGATCCGCCTGCGTCCTCCCATCGAGCCCGCTGCTCGGTGACGTCGATGCCGTCGAGTTCCGCGGCGACGAGCGCGTGCGGCAGGAGGTCCTCTGGTTGCGACCAACTGAGCCTGATCACCGTGCAGCCTCCGTGGCGGCGACCGACGTCGCTTCCGAGCGGAGTGCGCTCATCGTGGCGGCGCGAGCGGCGAACCGGGCCTGGTCGGCCGCCCACACGTCGCGCGCGACACCGGCCATCGTCGGTCCGAAGGAGCGGAGGTCGAGTTTGCTCGACTCCCCCACCTCATCGACCCACGCGTCCGGGACGACGGCCGTGCCGCCGAGGGCACCGGCGATCGCCCCCGCCATGACGGCGATGGAATCGGAGTCGCGTCCGTAGTTGACTGCGCCGAGGACGCTCTCGCGGTAGTCGCCGCCCGTCGCGACGAGCATGCCGATCGCGATCGGCAATTCCTCGATGGCCTTCGTCCGGCTCGGGATGCGTGCGTCCTTCGCCGGGGCGCGGTACTGCGGGCCGACCGTGTCGAAGGGCTCGACCGCACTGCGGAGCACGGGCAGCGAGCTGCGCCAGCCGTCGAGTCCGTCTGCGGCGAGTGCGACCGCTTCGATCGCGTCCCGCGTGCCGTCCTTCGCGAGACGCAGAGCCGTCTCGACGACCGACGCGACATCGGCGCCTGGCCGCATCGCTTCGGCGACGCACGCGGCGTAGACGCCGGCGGCCTCGCGACCGTAGCTGGACTGGTGTGCGCCGGCGATGTCGATCGCCTCCGCGTACGCGCCGTCCGGTGCCCCCGCGTTCACGATGCCGATGGGCGCCGCGTACATCGTGGCACCGCAGTTGACGATGTTGCCGACGCCGGCCTCACGCGGATCGATGTGCCCGTAATGCAACCGGGCCACGAGCCACTTCTCTGCGAGGAAGATGCGGTGGAGCAGGATCGTCTCGGTCTCGAGTTCCGGGATCCACCGCCGGTCGCCGATGAGGAGCGGCACGAGGTGATCGGCGACGGAGTACGCGTCGAGGTGGTCGCGAACGGTGTCATAGACCTCCACGAGCGCGGCCGTCATGAGGGTGTCGTCCGTGATGTGGCCATCGCCCTTGTGGTACGGCGCGATCGGCCGTGCGGTCCGCCAGTCCGGGAGGAACGGAGGGACGATGCCCTCGATGAAGCCGTCGTAGCGCTCCTGGATCGCCTCCGGGGTGTTGCCCTCCGCGGCTCCGCCCAATGCGTCACCGACCGCCGCGCCCGCCAGGGCACCCGTCGCCTTGTCTGCCAGCAGATCCATCTGCGTGTCTCCTCGATCGTGTCTCCGGCCCGTGCGGGCCATCGGTGGGTGGGCCGGCCACGACGGGCCGGCCCTGGTCGTCGTGCGTCAGCCGACGGATGACCAACCGGCCTCGAGCTGTTTGGCCAGCTCGTCCTCGGTCAGGGTGTTGGCGAAGTACTGCTGGAGCAGCGGCGTCGCGTACTGGTCCTTCCACTGCGGGTAGCTCGTCGCCTTCTGGAACGGCGCCGCCGAGAGGTCTTCACCCGTCGCGAGCATCTCCTTCCAGCCGCGCTGATCGGCGGTGTCCTTCGCGACGACCTCGCGCGCCTTCGACGACGTCGGGATCAACCAGTCGCCCTGGGCGAGCTTCGCCTGGTTCTCCGCGCCCATGTAGAAGTCGATGAACTTCGCGGCTTCCTTCGGGTGCTTGCTCTCCGCGGCCACCGACATCGTCTGCGGGTTGGCGGCCTGCACCGCGCCCTTCGAACCGGCGAGCGGCGGCAGGACGGCCCAGTCGAAGCCCTCCGGCGCCGATTCGGTGATCTGCTGTGCAAGGAAGTTGCCGCCGATGTACATGGCGTACGTACCGCCCAGGAAGCCGGGGAGGACATCGGAACCACTCTGCGTGAGGGTCACCGGGTCGAGCGATCCGTCCGTGTACGCCATGTCGTGCACGGCCTTCGGGACGGCGAGTTCGTCCGCGCCGACCGAGATCGTGGCGCTGCCGTCCTCTGCGACGTCGAAGAAGGTGCCGCCGAAGCCGATCGCGGTGTTCATGACCGCGGCTGCAGGCTGCTTGAGTCCCCAGCCGACCCCGAACGACCCGCCGGCGGTGAGTTGCTTCGCGGTGCTCGCGAGCTGCTCCCAGCTGAGGTCGTCGCCGCTCGGGACCTCGACGCCCGCGTTCGCGAACGCGGTCTTGTTGGCGAAGACGACATAGGTCTGCATGAGCGTCGGCGCGGCCACGATCTTGCCGTCGGCCGTGGTGACGGTGTCCCAGACGTCGTCGCTGACGGAGGACGTGACGTCGTCGCTCAGCGTCGAGGAGAGGTCGGCCAGGTAGCCCTGGTTCGCGAAGCCGAGGATGTCGCTCGCCTCGTCGTGGATGATGTCGGGTGCGGTGCCGCCCTGGAACTGGGTGACGAGCTGGTCGTGGACGTTGTCCCAGCTGCCCTGCGTGAGCTTGACCGTGATGTCCGGGTTGGCCGCGTTCCAGGCGTCGACGATCTCCTTCGTCGCGGCGACGGTCGAGTCCTGGTAGGCGAGGCTCTGGAAGGTGAGTTCGACGGGGCCGTCCGAGCTCTCGGCGGTGCCGCCGGAACCGCCGAATGCGCAGCCGCCGAGCAGGCCGCTGATCGCGACCGCTCCTATGGTCAGGAGAACCTGTTTCCTCATTGTGTCCACTCCTTCGTGATCTGGTTGGGGGATGCCGTGGTGCTGTTGTGGGGTGATGCGGGGTGTGCAGGGTGTGCAGGACCGCCGTACCGTGCGGGTTCGCGGTACGGCCGGGTGCGCTGCGTCAGCCCTTGACTGCGCCGCTCAGCAGGCCGGATGTGAGCCGGCGCTGCAGGATGGCGAAGAAGACGAGGCTCGGGATGGTGGCGAGCAGCGATGCGGCGGCGAGCTGCCCGAGCTGGACCTGTCCCTCCGCGCCGACGAATCTGGCGAGCGTGAGCGGCAGCGTCTGCAGAGCCGGATCCTGGATGAGGACGAGGGCGAAGAAGAACTCGTTCCACCCCGAGATGAACGTGAAGAGGCTCGTCGCCACGAGACCGGGGGCCAGGAGCGGGAGGACGATCGACCAGAGGACGCGGATGCGCGAGCCGCCGTCCATCGCCCCGGCCTCCTCCAGCTCAACGGGGATCCCGGCGACGTACCCCTGGAGCATCCACAGTGCGAACGGCAGCGACCACACGGAGTACACGAGGATGAGGCCCGCGAGGCTGTTGATCAGGCCGATCTGCTTCAGCACGAGGAAGAGCGGGATGATGATCAGGATGAACGGGAACACCTGGCTGAGCAGGATCCAGCCCGTCGCGATCCCCCGCAGTTTCGTGCGGAACCGCGCCAGCGCGTAGGCGGCCGGCAGGGAGATGAGCGTCACGATGATGGTCGTCGAGAGCGCGACGATGAGGCTGTTCCCGGCCGCTTGGACCAGATTCGCCTTCTCGATCGCCGCCGCGAAATTGTCGAAGTTGAGCGAGTGCGGAAGCAGGCTCGGCGTCGGCGACTGCAGTTCCGCCGGCGTCTTGAACGCCGTCGTGATGAGGAACAGCAGCGGGAATCCGAGGAAGACCATGTACGCGAGGAGCGCCAGGTACTGCAGCGGCCTCGAGATGCGTCGACGGGCGGTGTTGCCGATGGGCGCGCGCGGGGTGCGGGCGACGCCTCCGAGCGGAGCGGCCTGGCGGGGGGCGAGTGCTGCCTGGCTCATGACCGACTCCTTGCCTGCGGACGGAAGTAGGTGACTGCCGACTGGGTCATGACCGACTCCTTGCCTGCGAACGGAAGTAGGTGACTGCCGACTGGGTTATGACCGACTCCTTGCCTGCGAACGGAGATAGAGGAAGAGGAAGACCGCGATGACCACGACCATGACGTTGCCCATGGCTGCCGCGTACCCGAAGTTCCCGTAGCGGAAGGCCTCGTTGTAGGCGAAGAGCATCGGCAGCATCGTCTGGCCGCCCGGACCGCCGGCGGTCAAGACGTAGACGAGTGCGAAGGAGTTGAAATTCCAGATCAGGTCGAGGGTCGTGATCGCCACGATGATCGGCCGGAGCGCGGGAAGCGTCACATGCCAGAAGCGGCGGAACGTCCCGGCGCCGTCGATCGATGCGGCCTCGTGGAGGTCGGTCGGGACGTTCTGGAGACCCGCGAGCAGCGTCACGGTGGTCTGCGGCATCCCGGCCCAGACGCCGACGACGATGACCGCCGGGAGCGCCGTGGAGAAGTTCCCCAGCCAGTTGATGTCGTCGGGGAGCCCGAGTGCGCCGAGCGCGCCGTTGACCGAGCCGTAGTTCGGGTTGAGCATCAGGCGCCACATGATCGCGATGACGACGGGCGGCATCGCCCACGGGACGAGTGCGAGGGTCCTCGCGAGCCAGCGCATCCGCAGGTTGAGGTTCAGCAGCAGCGCGAGGCCGAGCGATGCAAGGAACTGGAGGATCGTGACGCTGAACGCCCAGATGAGCCCGATGCGGAACGAGTTCCAGAACAGTTCGTTCGTCGCGAGCTTCGTGTAGTTGTCGACGCCGTTGAACGAGACGACCTGGCCGAGGCCGGCCTTCGCATCGGTGAAGCCGAGAAGGATGCCCTGAACGAGCGGGTAGACGCTGAAGAGGACGACGGGGATGAGGGCAGGCAGGACGAGCAGCCAGGCGTCTCGTCCGCTGCCGCCGCCGGGCGCTCCTCCGCCGCGGCGCCGACGGACGGCGGTTCGATTCGGGGGCGGCGTCTGGTGCGTTGCCGGCGACGCTGCCGGGTGTGCGGTGGTGGTCATCAGGACGCCGGGTTTCCATTCGGGGAGAGGGTCGGGGTGGTGTCCGGGGTTGCCGTGAGGGGCTCCGCGGGCACAGGGGCGGCTCCATCGCGGACGACCGTGTGGGCCGACGACTCACGGATCGTGAGGCTCGGCTCGATGACGACGCGTTCGACGCTCGCGTCCCGGTCCTCGAGCCGGCGGATGAGGAGCTTGGCGGCAGTCCTCGCACGCTTGACCGAGCCGAGGTTGACGCTCGTCACGGACGGGTTGGCGAGCTCCGCGAGATCGGTGTCATCCATGCCGACCACGGCGAGGTCCTCCGGGACGCGGATGCCGCGGCGCGAAGCCACTTTGAGCGCTGCCATCGCGAGGAGGTCGTTCGCGCAGACGATCGCGTCCGGCGTCGAGCGGTCGAGCAGCTTCGCGGTCGCTTTGAGACCGGCCTTGAAGGTGAAGTCGCGGGCGGCGATCTGCGCGTCGGCGGTGACGGGGAGACCGAGCTCCGCCATCGTCTGCAGGTACCCTCCGAGGCGCGCGGCGCCCGGGACTGTGTCGACGGGGCCGTTGAGGAACGCGATGCGCTGCCGTCCCTGCTCGGCCAGGTGGTGCACGGCGAGGCCGACGCCCTGCGCGGAGTCGGCGCGGACGTTGTCGAGCTCGACGTCGTCGGGGAGGGAACCGATGACGACGATCGGGAGCCGGCTCGAACGGAGACGATCGACGAGTTCCGGCGTGACGCGCAGGGGGCTGAGGATGAGTCCGTCCGCGAATCCGCGGTCGAGGCTGTTGATGAAGTCGACCTGCTCGGCCGCTTCGCTGCCGGTCGAGGAGACGACGAGACGGTAGCCGGCCTTCGTGACGACGCGGGAGATCTCGTGCATCATCGCGACGTAGACCGGGTTGCCGACGTCGGCGACGGCGAGGGCGATCTGATCGGTCCGGCCCGCCTTGAGCGACCGGGCGGTGGCGTCGGGCACGTAGCCGAGTTCGTCGGCGGCCCGGCGTACCTTCTGGATGAGCTGCTCCGAAGCGGGCAGGCCGTTCATGACGCGGGACACGGATGCGATCGAGACGCCGGCGCGTTCGGCGACGAGCACGAGCGTTGACTTCTTCGTCTGAGGCATGGCTTCCTTGCACTGCGGTGAGGGGTGGGGCTGCGTCGTCCCGGAGACGTTCACGAGATTTGTAAACGTTTACGAGAACGTTTACAGACGATAGCCGTCGCGACCATCGGATGCAAGTGCGGAACCTCGAATCACCTTCGCGGCCTCGTCACCGGACAGCCGTCGGACCGCCATCCGCCGCCAATCTGCCGATTCTCAGCCCCGTGCGCTAGGCTGTCAGTACTTGCGGATGTTCCGCGCCACTCGGCGTATCCATCGCTTGCGTCGTAGAACGCTCCCTCTCTCCCCGAGGAACGACGGCCGGCTCCAGTGCGAACAGCACGAGCAGCGCCACGGATCACGGGTCGATGACACTTCATACGGCGAACGGATGCGCGACCCTGCGCCTTCGCCAATCCCCACCAGCGACGACGCCGGCGGAACGCCACCGGTGTCCGCCCGTCTGCCTGCGTGGCCGTGCCTGAAAGACACAACCATGACAGAAATCTCCTTCGACGCCCTCGGCGTCCCAGCGCCGATCGTCGCCGTCCTCGCAAAAGACGGCAAGACGAGCGCGTTCCCCATTCAGATCGACACGCTCCCCGACACCCTCGGCGGACGCGACGTCCTCGGCCGCGGCAAGACCGGCTCCGGTAAGACCCTCGCCTTCAGCATCCCCATGGTCGCGCGCCTCGGCGGCTCCCTCGCAGGCGGCAAGCGCCGCCCGGGCCGTCCCCTCGGCCTCGTCCTCGCACCGACCCGTGAGCTCGCCACCCAGATCGCAGCCGTCATGCAGCCCCTCGCGGGCGCATACGGCCTGAAGACCACCACGATCTTCGGCGGCGTCTCGCAGAAGCGCCAGGAGGAAGCCCTCCGCGCCGGCGTCGACATCGTCATCGCGTGCCCCGGCCGCCTCGAGGACCTCATGAAGCAGGGCTTCGTGAACCTCGACGCCGTCGAGATCACCGTCCTCGACGAAGCCGACCACATGGCCGACCTCGGCTTCCTGCCCGTCGTCACCCGCATCCTCGACAAGACGCCCCGCGGCGGCCAGCGCCTCCTGTTCTCGGCGACGCTCGACAACGGCGTGGACAAGCTCGTCCGCAAGTTCCTCCAGAACGAGGTCCTGCACTCGGTCGACGAGGCCAACTCCCCCGTCGCCGCGATGACGCACCACGTCTTCACGACGCCGTCCGTCGAGTCGAAGAACGACCTCATCCAGGCGCTCGCGTCCGGCAGCGGTCGTCGCATCCTCTTCATGCGCACGAAGCACCACGCCAAGAAGCTCGCGAAGAAGCTCACCGACTCCGGCATCCCCGCCGTCGACCTGCACGGCAACCTCTCGCAGGTCGCCCGTGACCGCAACCTCGCCGCGTTCAGCGCTGGCACCGCGAAGGTCCTCGTCGCCACCGACGTCGCAGCCCGCGGCGTCCACGTCGACGACGTCGAGCTCGTCATCCACGTCGACCCGCCGACCGAGCACAAGGCGTACCTGCACCGCTCGGGCCGCACGGCTCGCGCAGGCAGCGCCGGCGACGTCGTCACGATCGCGCTCCCCGCGCAGATGAGCGACCTCAAGTCCCTCCTCCGCAAGGCCGACATCACCGTGACCCCGCAGGCCGTGACCGCGACGTCGGCTCCCGTCGTCGAGCTCATCGGCGAGGTCGCCGCATACGTCAAGCCGGCTCCCCGCCAGGCCGAGCCGCAGGGCGGCGGACGCTCGCAGGGCGCCAACGCTCAGCGCAAGCGGTCCGCACGCGGCGACTCCGCCGGTGGCGGTCGCGGC